>DASQDN010000108.1:0-10239 GCA_035634155.1 Bryobacteraceae bacterium
CCTGACACGGCTGTGAGCGTGCTCGACACGGCCTGCGCGCGATTGGCGTTGGGCCAGAACTCCATTCCGGCCCAACTGGAGTCGGCCAAGCGACTCCTTGATGACCTGCAGGTGCAGGAGCGTGTCCTCACGCGCGAATCGGCTCTCGGCGTCGACCATGCTGAACGTCTCCAGGCCATCGCGAAGGAAACTGAACAAACCAAGCAAACCTTGGTCGAATTAGAAGGGCGTTTCCAGAAGGAAAGGGATCTGGTCACGCGCATTCGCGAGATCCGAGCCAAGATTGAGTCGGCCTTGAATGCTCCTGCGGCGACGGCGGCGGCTGCAGGCTCAGCTCCGGCGCCCGCTCCTGCCACAGGCGCCGTGGATCTGGAAGGTCTGCGGGCTGAGTTAACCACGCTCAACGCCGAACTGGACGGGTTACAAGGCGAGACGCCTCTGATGCGCGTGTGCGTCGACTCCCAGGTCGTGGGAGAAGTGATCTCGGGCTGGACCGGCATTCCGCTAGGCAAGATGGTGAAGGACGAGATCGAGTCAGTGCTGCAGCTTGAGAAGCATCTCGGCGCCCGCGTCATCGGCCAGGACCATGCGCTAGTCACCATATCCGAGCGCCTCCGCATCTCCAAAGCGAACCTGGAAGATCCGAACAAACCCATCGGCGTGTTCCTGCTGGTAGGCCCTAGCGGCGTGGGTAAGACCGAAACGGCGCTGGCTCTGGCGGACCTGTTCTACGGCGGTGAGCGCAACCTCATCACCATAAATATGTCCGAATTCCAGGAAGCGCACACGGTTTCGACGTTGAAAGGTTCGCCTCCCGGATACGTCGGCTACGGCGAAGGTGGTGTGCTAACCGAAGCCGTGCGCCGCAAGCCCTACTCCGTCGTCCTCTTCGACGAAGTCGAGAAGGCGCATCCGGACGTGCTGGAACTCTTTTTCCAGGTGTTCGATAAGGGCATCATGGAGGACGGCGAAGGCCGCGAGATCGATTTCAAGAACACGATCATCATCCTCACATCGAACGCCGCCACCGATCAGATGATGAAGCTGATGGCGGATCCCGAGACGATGCCAAGCCCCAAGGGCATCGTGGAAGCAATCAAGCCGGAACTGAACAAGGTGTTCAAGCCGGCGTTCCTGGGTCGCCTTGTTATCATTCCTTACTACCCGGTCAGGGACGAGGTGCTGAAGACAATCGTCAGGTTAAAGCTCGGCAAGATCGTTCGTCGAATTCTGGAGAATCACAAGATCGAGCTGGCCTACGATCCAGCCGTTATAGACACCGTAGCGTCGCGTTGTACCGAAGTCGAAAGCGGCGCGCGCAACGTGGACAACATCCTGACCAACACGGTTCTGCCCGACATCTCGCGCACGCTGTTGGGCAAGATTGCCGCGGGAGAGAAGCTGTCCTCCATCCAGATTTCAGTGGGCGACGACGGCTCGTTCGTTTACGCCTGATCGTTTTGATTCTAACGCTGTAGATGCAAAAAGGATGGCCAATCGGCCATCCTTTTTGTGTAAGCGAGAAAAACGATCAGCGTGTGACTAGCAAACCATTCCCTACACGGCGCGACGATAGCGGCGGCCGATCCATATGCCGACTAGCCCGATTGCGCCCATGAAGTAGGTTGCAGGCTCCGGCACGTCGGAAGCCAGGAAAAGATCCCACACCGGCAGAACCTCGTCCGCACTCGCCGCAGCCATAAGACCATCGGCTTGAGGAAGCGTAAACACCAGCTCAAACGTCGAACTCGGAGGCGTGTACGTCCCGCCGTTGCTCAGGTTCCAGGTAGTGCCGGGACTCAGATCCATCCTCAGCGTCCCACCTCGAATGCCATACGACCGCCGCAGCCGCGTAGATTCGTAAAGCGGAATGCTCGGCGGCATGCTAGCCGAAAACGTAGGTCCCATATGAGCTTCGTCGCCATCGCGATACCACTCCAACGGCCCGGTGATGTTCGCTGGCGCAACGTCTACCCAGGTGAGGGTCAGTTGCACGTTCTGAAAAGTGATGGGGGTGGCAAAGTCGCTATTCTGTAAGCCAGTCCAGTTCATGATTCGGAACTCGATCTGACCATCCGGGCCGCTTGACACTCCGATTTTGTTCAACGACAGGGATCCCAGCGATAACGAGGGAGCCGCCGTTGATAGGGCCGCGCAGGACGCCATCAGCAAACCAACCTGCGCTAACAGCCGCTTCGACATATAACCTCCGACCGTATGATCTGTTCTCATTAAGCTGGAACAGTGTTATGAGCAGTAACTCGATGCCCGGACACACGACTGCTGTCCGCAGGCATCAGAAATATGTATAAAAACTTTGATACTGATTGATGATACAGTGCAGGTGCAGAAATAGCAGTCGGAATTCTCACCTACCGTTGTCTGTTCTGTACTATTACTGCAGCGCTTTTGGGGGTATTCGGGCTAGGATCCTTCGGCATATTGCGTGAATCGCTCAACGTCGCTTACGATTACCGTCTTGCCTTCCACACGAACCAATCCCGCCTGCTGCAAACGTCCAAAGGCGCGCGAGACAACTTCGCGAACGGAGCCGATGCGAGAAGCAACCTGTTGATGAGTAAGGCTAAATTCGAACTCTACTCCTTTGCCGCGTCGCGCTCCCCGGGCTTGCGCTTCCACCAGCAGCAGCTTGGCAAGCCGGCGGTCTACATCGTGCAACGATAACGTCTCCACCAGAGCCGCGCAGTTTCTAATCCGCTTGGCTAGTACTTTCAGTGCCGAAAGAGCGATGGCTGGGTGCTCCAGAATAGATCTCCGAACCTCAGTACCTGGAATGAAGAGAAGAACGGATTCCTCCTCTCCTCCCGCGTTGGAGGGGTAGGCGCCCTCATCAAACATTGGAACCTCCCCCACTGTGGCGCCGGCTCTCTCCACGTGGATGACTTGCTCTCTCCCATCTGCGCCAACGCGAAAAGCGCGGACCGCGCCCTCTACGATTACGTAAAGGCCGCGGGCCGCATCTCCGGCGAGAAACAGGATCTCGCCCTTCCCTAACTTCTGCTCGATCGCCCGCTCAGCGAGCGCCTGGAGTTCCGGGACGGTCAGGCCGCCAAACAGAGGCGTCCGCCGCAGTGCTTCCACCTTGTCCATAGGAAGGAGGTTCAATACTCGATGAGAGTATCGCACGTGATGCAATTGCAGCCGGTGTCGCCGAGCGCGAATAAACCGGCTGCAACGTCGGCTGTGTATCCGGAGTCGGAGCAGGCGCCTCAATGGGATGCTCATTCGCCGGACGCAGGTGGAAGAAGCCGTAGACCGCCGCTGCGAGGATGGGAAGCGCTCCCAACACGATGAATACCGTGTCCGGGATCATACGCAGCCACAACAGCGTGTTAATCAGCGGCTGCCGGTAGAATTCCCACGAACGTGCAGACCAGAAGCCGTTCTCAAAGCTTTCCACCGCCTGCAGGACTCCGATCGGGAACAGCGTGATCGCGATCATCCCCATCAGCCCGATGTTCAATCCCCAGAAGCCCGTCATCATCCACTTCTCTTTCCAATACCTGACGTCAACGACATTCCGCATCGAGTACGTCGCCAAAGCGATGGCCAGCATTCCGTAGACTCCCATCAGAGCGCCGTGTCCGTGCGCCGCCGTCAGGAACGATCCATGCTGGTAATAGCTGACGATCGGAAGGTTGATCAGGAACCCGAGCACTCCCGCGCCGAACAAGTTCCAGAATGCAGTAGCGATCATGAACCAGAATGCCGTCTTATACGGGAAATCAATGCCGCCATCTTTGATGACTTTGTACTGCGCATAAGCCTCAACCATGAGCAGCGAGAGCGGAATTACTTCCAAAGCCGAGAACACGCTGCCGAGGGCAATCCACGCCTCGGGTACGCCGATCCAGTAGTAATGATGGCCCGTCCCGATAATGCCGCTACCGAGCAGAATGACGAGCTGGAAGTACATGGCACGCAGCGTCGATTGCGCGGTCACTAATCCCAGGCGCACCATGAGGAAGCCGATCACGACCACGGCAAACACTTCGAACATGCCTTCCACCCAAAGGTGAATCAGCCACCAGCGCCAATAATCGGCCATGGTGATGTGGCTGCCTTTGCCGATGAACAGCGCAAAGCAGTAGAACACCGGAATTGCCGTAGCCGCATACAGCAGCAGGTGCGTCAACCCACCGCGATCCGTCTCAGCCTTCAGCGCCGAGCGCAGCCCGCGGTAAACGATAAACAGCCAGATGCCCATTCCCGCGATCAGCAGATACATCCACAACCGGCCAAGCTCCAGATATTCCCAACCTTGTGTGCCCAGCCACCACCACGCGCTCCCCAGCACTCCCTTCCACGCCAGGTACTCGCCCGCGAGGCTGCCGACCACCACTACCACCAAGGCGCCGAACAGGATGTTGACCAGCGCCCGCTGCCCCTTCGGCTCACGACCGCTTACCAGCGGGGCGATGAAGATGCCCATTCCCAACCACGCGGTAGCAATCCAGAAGATGGCAAGCTGCAGATGCCACGCCCGCGCCACTTGGAAAGGCAGAATCGAATTCAAGTCGATGCCATAGAACGTGCCGGGATCGGCATAATCGTGCGCCATCTTCCCGCCCAGGAAGGTCTGTACCAGAAACAACGCGAGCGCAACAACGAAGTACTTGAACGTCGCACGCTGGGAAGGTGTCAATGGGCTGTTTGCGATATCGAACCGCAAATTCGCGCCTTCGATGTCCACCGGATACAACCGGTACCGCTGGTGGAAGTAAAGGATCACTCCAAGCATCAGCAACAGCAGCGCGACGCTCGCGCCGGACCACATCACGGCAGCGGAAGTCGCTGTGTTGCCGGCCGCTTTGTCGTACGGCCAATTATTCGTGTAGGAATGATTCGCTTCCGGCCGTTTGGCGAGCGCAAGCCACGCAGTCCATGTGGCGAACGCTGCCAGTTCTTTCGCCGCCTCGCGCGTTACTCTCTTGTCTGCTCCGCCTTCAGCCGGCGGCAGCAACGAGCCGGGCGCCAGAGCTCGCTCGGGATCTCCCTTCACGAACGCGGCCTCATACTTGTCCACGATCACGGACCAACCCTTAGCCTGGGCATCGGTAAACGTCAGTTTGCGAGTCTCGGCATCGTACCGATTCACCTTCAACTCGACACCGACTTCGGCATCGATCGCCGCCTTCTCGCCAGCGGTCAGCGTTGCCCACGGAGCCTTGCTCCGTTCGGCCCGCATGGCGTCCGTCATCCAATGAATTGCCTCGGCCGTGTAGTCCGGACCGAAGTACGCTCCGTGACCCAGCACCGATCCGTAGTTCATCAGGTTCCGCTTCCGGAACAACTCCTGCCCGTTCTGCACATCCTGCGCAGTGAATAGGGTCGCGCCGGCCGGATCTACAACGGACTCCGGAATCGGCGCCTTCGTCTTATATATGTACGCTCCGCCGACGAGCATGACGGTAAAGCCGAATAGCAGCGTCAGCAGCAGTCCATGTTTCCAGAATCCCGAGTTCCCTTGATCGGATACATTCTGTGTCGATTCACTCATACGAAATAGCGCTCCCTGAAAGAACGATAATTCGAAGCGGCGCCTGCGCCATATGACTTAAGTCACACTGGCAAACAAAGTTCACGCTGTGACGCAGGTCACTGCAGGCGCGGGCCATCGGCTGTACAAAAGACTCATGGGCTATCCACATGCAGCCGAGAACGCAGCCGCCCCGATCCTTTGCCACCATAAGAGTCCAGGGCATTGGCTGCTCGCTCGCGCCGGGAAGCGCGTACTACGTCCGGGAGGTGTTGAACTCACGGACGAACTGCTGCGCCACCTCGAAATCGGTCCCAAAGACACGGTCATCGAACTTGCGCCGGGTCTAGGCCACACTGCCGCGAAGGTGCTCGCTCGCAAGCCACTGAGCTATCTCGGCGTCGATCGCGAGGCCACCGTCGTCCAGTCTCTAGAACGAAAGCTCGGATGCGACCGAGTCCGCATCGTGCAGGGCAGTGCTGAAGATACAGGCCTTCCGGGAGGGACTGCGACGGTCCTCTTCGGGGAAGCGATGCTCAGCATGCAGTCCAATAAGCGTCGTTCTGACATCGTTTCCGAGGCGTGGAGAATCCTGCGTCGAGGCGGCCGTTACGGCATTCATGAACTCTGCGTCACCGACGTGTCGAACGCTTTCCGCAACAGACTGCAGGCCGACCTGTGCTCGGCCATCCGTCACTCTGTATCACTGCTCACGGTGACCGAATGGCGGGAACTGCTGGAATCGGCTGGTTTCTCCACGCGAGTGAAGCGAACGGCGCCAATGCGCTTGCTCGAGCCCAGCCGCATCGTACGCGATGAAGGTGTGCTGGGAGCGGCGCGGTTCGCTTTCAACGCAGTCACCAGCCCATCCATTCTGCGCCGCGTTGTTGAGATGAGGCGCGTGTTTCGACGCTATGAAGAAAATCTGCAGGCCATTGCCATGGTCTGCGACAAGGAATACTAGATATGAACCCCTACTTGCTTGTAGCCGACGTCCTTAAGGAGATCCAACCGCCCGAGAAGGGCATCCTCAGCCACACGCTGTTCAATGACGACCACATGAAGATCGTTGTCTTCGGCTTCGCCCCTGGCAACGAGTTAACCGCGCACACTGCGCCCATGCCTGCGATGATTCATTTCCTACAAGGCGAGGCGACGTTGACCTTAGGTTCCGATCACCATCAGGTTGGCGCCGGCGCGCTCATTCACATGCAACCGCAGCTCACGCACGGGATTCTCGCGAAGACCCCGGTCACGATGCTGCTCTATCTGCTTAAAGCAGCTCGCCAGGCTTAACTTCGTTGTTGCGCTCCGCGGCGCGGTCGCCGAGTGTGGTCAGCACGCTCGGCGATGCTTGCGACTGGCTATCCTTTCCTTTCGCCAGACGTTTCCCAATGCCGCCCGCCATGGGCATCATACGATTGGCGGCTGCCAACAAGCTTCCGGTCAGCTCCGGGAACAGCGCGTCTAGAGCGGCCGCAACGCGCGCCTGTAGTGTGAGCGTGATCTCCACCTCGCCGCGCTTGGTCGCATTCAGGATCTGCTCCGCCGCTCGATCCGCATCGATCGACGCGCCTGGCAGTGAATCCGAGATACTGAACCACGCATGCTCAAGCTGATGCTGACCCTTGAAGTTTGCATTGCGAGGGCTCCCGGTGCGCATCAACCCCGGAACCACCGTTGTAACCACAATGCCATCTTTCAGAACTTCGCTGCGCAACCCGCGCGAGAAGCCATAGAAAGCAAACTTGCTCGCCGAGTACGGCAGCAAGTGAGGAACGGCGATCTTTCCTCCGATGGACGTGATGTTCACAATGCGCCCGGTCCTGCGCCGCCGCATCTCGGGCAGTGCCGCCATCGTTGTATACACGGCTGACCAGTAGTTCGAATCCATCGCATCGGAAAAGTCGTCAAGCGTCATCTCCTCCAGCGGAGCCACCGTGATGATGCCCGCATTGTTGATGAGCACATCGATGCTGCCGTACTGCGCGATCACATCGGCCACCATGCGCTCTGCATCGTGTCGGTCGCGAAGGTCGCAGACCACCGTGAATACAGTGGCGCCGCGCGATTGGAGATCATGCCGCGCGTTCTCGAGTTCCTCCGCATCGCGCGCACAGATCGCCACGCGAGCTCCTTGCGCGGCCAAATGTCGCGCCAACAGAAGGCCCAAGCCGCGCGAACCCCCGGTGATCAAAGCCACCTTGTCCTTGAAGCTGTAGCCTCCAACGCTTTGCGTGCGCGCAAACAACAACAAGCCTGCGCCGGCTGCTGTCCACAACAAGGCTCCCATTCCTGGCGCTTTCCTCATCCTCGATACCTCCGCCCGCAACGTTAGATATGGCTCGCGGATGAATCATTACACGGTCCTGTTACATGCCCTCGTGATCGATTTTGGACGCGCGATGCGAAAGAAAAGAGAAAGGGCTTCCCAAAAAAACAAATGTGAGATATTCTGTTTGAAACATATGGCTACCAAAAAGCAAGCCTCAAAGAAAGCCGCCAAGAAGACCGCCGTGAAAAAGTCCGCGGCAAAGAAGGCCGCTCCGGCCAAGAAGACCGCCGTGAAGAAGAGCGCTGCCAAGAAGGCCGCTCCCGCGAAGAAGGCTGCCGCGAAGAAGAGCGCCGCTAAGAAGTCGGGCGCAAAGCGAGCCTAACTAAGCAGGAGACGCAACATCAGCGCGAAGCTGATTGCGGTCAGTCCGAGTGACACAGCCGCTGCCGCCCGCCAGGCCTTATCGGTCCATCGCGGGGCTGCGCCCGGTTGGTCCATGATCCAGGCGATGCCGAACCCGGCGGCTAGTCCGCCGACGTGGGCAGCGGTGTCTATATTGAACATCGGCAGCAGGCCGATGACAAGCATATAGATCACCCATTGGGTGTACTGCGCCCGAATTGCAGCGCCCATTGCAGTGTTGGATCGCACGCCCGCCGCAATCATAGCGCCGATGAGGCCGAACAATCCCGCCGACGCGCCCACGCTCAGGCTTTCGCTGAAGTACGTGCTGGCAAGGAATCCGCCTATGGTGGAGACAAAGTACAGCACGATGTAGCGAGCCGTGCCGTAGGTTTCTTCTGCCTGTGCGCCGACGCTGAACAGCACCCATGAGTTCATCGCGATGTGGATCAGGCCGCCGTGCAGAAAGCCCGCGGTAACCAGACGCCACCACTCGCCTTGAGCGATCAATGGGATGAACTTCGCGCCGAATAGCACCAGTGCGCGTCCGTCCACATCCATCACCGCGTTTTCCGCGCCGAACTGCCGCATGCTTACCAGCACGGTCGCGGCATACAGCCCCAGGTTGATCAACAGAATGACGAAAGTGGTGAACCCCGCATGGGGAATGAAGCCGGCGATCGGCTCGGAATCGCGCTGCCTCGCCGCCGCGCTCGGTCCCAGTTTGAAGTCACAGTAAGGGCACACACGGTCGTCCGTGGTGATGAAGGCCCGGCAATTCGGGCACATGCGGCGTTTTTCCACTGACCTCATTCTACAAGCGGGTCCAGCGGAGGCGCCTCTGGTAAAATCGAGACTCCGGCTTATCGCTCCCAAACGATGTCTTGTGAACGTGAAGAAATGTCCTGCCCACACAGCGATCTGCGCCGGCAAATCGTAAAGATCGGCCGCCTCGCTTATCAAAAAGGGTGGGTTGCGGCCAATGATGGAAACATCAGCGTCAGGCTTGGACCCGATCGCATTCTTGCAACGCCCACTGGTGTGAGCAAGGGAATGATGTCCGCCGGCGACATGATCGTCTGCGATATGGACGGCGTAAAGCTGGAAGGCTCTCGTGAACGAACCAGCGAGATCCTGATGCACACGACCATCTATCAAATGCGTCCCGACGTGCAGGCCATCGTGCATGCGCATCCCCCGGTTGCGACTGGCTTCGCGGTGGCCGGCCGAGCGCTCAACCTCGCATTGTTACCCGAAGTCATCGTGGGACTCGGCTGCATCCCTCTCGCCGGCTACGGTCTCCCGGGCACACCTGAGTTGAGTGAAGCGCTCAAACCCTTCAACCCGAGGCACGATGCGCTACTCATGGCCAACCACGGCGCTGTGTGTTACGCCGATGAACTCATGAAGGCTTTCTTCCGCATGGAAACGCTCGAACACTGCGCGCGGGTCACATTGGTGGCGGAGTTACTTGGGGGTCCATGCGTGTTGCCGCAAGCCGAGGTGGAAAAGCTGGTCGACGCGCGCGGACGTTACGGTGTGCAGTGGAGCAACGGGATTCAGCCGGACCATCCGCTCGCGGCTGAACAAACCGCGACCCGTGAACCACGCTTGTCGCTTACGCGATCCGAACTGATGAGCATTGTCCAGGACGCCATCTCACGCGTGGAACGCCGAGCCGGCGACAGCCATCGAGTAGACTAACAAGTGGAGGAATGGCCGAGCGGTTTAAGGCGGCGGTCTTGAAAACCGTTGTACTCGGAAGGGTACCGGGGGTTCGAATCCCTCTTCCTCCGCCACCTTCTTCGCGGACTCCGCACCTCGATCCTAAGATCAACACCGTGACGCAACGCGTTACAGCTTGACAAGATATTGTGCGCCGAGACATACTATGTCAGTTTCTGACGTAATATGCCAAAAGCAAAAAACCAGCCGCTCGATGAGTTCCTTCCGCTTTCTTTGCCCGTCTTCCATATGCTTCTCGCATTGTCCGAAGGCGAGCGCCACGGCTATGCGCTGAAGCGCGCCATCCTGCAGCGAACGAACGGGAAGCTTAACCTTG
>DASQDN010000109.1:0-9507 GCA_035634155.1 Bryobacteraceae bacterium
CTAAGGGGATCGACGAGGCTCGCGACATCTGGTGGTTCTTCTTCGGCGAACTCACAGCGCCATTCACGCGACAGATGCTGGAAGGGCGCGAAGCCGATGCGCATCGCACCGGGACCGAACTACTCGCCATGACCAACGCCGAGCACGTGATCAACGCGCGCACCGTCGTGGAACACCTGGGCACACGCGATCGAATGCGCGCTATGTTGTTTCATCAGATGCAGCAGTTCCCGGTCCTGCTGATGCCTGCCTGCGCGGTGCCCGCTTTCCGTCATGGTCAGCGCGAGTGGATGGTCAATGGCCAGAAGCTGGGGCTGCTCGACATTACGTCGCTGGCCACTCCATGGAACCTGCTCGGCATGCCTGGACTTGTAGTGCCCATCGACATCACGCCGGAAGGGCTGCCGGTGGGCGTGCAGCTTGTAGCGCGGCCCTATGACGAGGAGTTGCTCCTTCAGATCGGCGAAGCACTCGAAGAGGCGCGCGGGCCATTCCCCGGACCTCCCGGATATTAAGCGCTCGCGCCGAAGGCCGCTTTGCTGAGGACTTTGCTCTCGTCGAGTTCGATCCCGAACCCAGGGCGGTCCGGCAGTTCGAAGAAGCCGTTGATCGGCGCCACCTCATGTTTTTCGAAGTGGTGATACGACTGCATCTTGCTGTACAGGTACTCCACCAGCGGGCACGTCGCGGGTGACTGGCTGGCGACGACGTGAAGCGCCGCATGCACGCTATGGCCATGCGGAACTACTTGGGCTTCGTAGAGCGACGCCAGGTGACAGATCTTCACCAGCTCGCTCACACCTCCGCACCATTCCGGATCGGCCTGCACTACGCTGATGGCCCCCGCTTTCAGATAGTCGTAGGCCTGCCATCGATTGTAGAAGTGCTCGCCCGAGGCGACCGGGACAGAGGACGACTTCCTCAATTGCACGAAGCTGTCGATCTTGTCCGGATGAAACGCTTCTTCAATCCACCGCGGGCGATACTGCTCCGCCTGTTTGGCCCACGCGATCGCGTAGTCGAGTTCCCATCCCATGAAGGCGTCGAACATGAGGTTCACGTCGTCGCCCACCGTCTCACGAGCGATGCGGAGCAAGTCGACGTTCTTCTTCAGGCCGGGCAGCCCGTCACCTGGGCCGTAGGCGAGGAACCACTTCTGGTTGCGAAAGCCCAGCTTCTTGAACTCGGCCGCGCGGGCGCGGATAGAATCCGGCTGCACTGAGTAGCCGAGCGTGCTGCAGTAAGCCTCCACCTTCGGGCGCGTAGGTCCTCCTAGCAATCGGTACACGGGCGTGTTGAAGTAGCGCCCCCGCAAGTCCCATGCGGCGTTGTCGATGGCGCTGATGGCCATCATGTAGGCTCCTCCGCGCGCATGCCGGTTGGAGCGGAACATCTGGTCCCACAGCGTCTCGCCCGCAAGGGGGTCTTTGCCCATCACGAACTGCTTCAACTGCTGGTTGATGACATACGCCGCTTCCGTGTCGATCGGACCGTACAGGCTCTCAAGTCCCGAGTCCGCACGAAGCCGGAGATAGATGGCGGAGACTTTGCCTTTGGTCGGCTTGCCTTGGGGCGCGTCGGCGTATTCCTTCGGGCGCAGGTCGTCGTAAATGTGGAGCATCTGCACCTGGTGCTGCCGATTGACACCGGCCACGGTGTCTCGCTCGCCGCTGAGTTGGACGAGTTCCACGCCGGTGATCTTCAGCTTCGGTACGGCGGCGGCGGCGAGTGCCGCGGCGGAGGCGGCCATGAAGCCGCGACGGGTCAAAGAACCAGACATGCGTAGCCCTCCAATTCAAGCTCTTCCTTTGTATCGCGATTCGGGAACAACTTGGAGATTGTGCCGGTCTCTTCCTCTCGGAAGCCGCTGAGGATGAGCCGGCGTGCGACTCGCTGAAGGTCGCTCGCGATGGAAGTGAGGGTGGCGGCGTTCAGGTTGCAGACCGCCCAATCCACGGCGTTGGTGCGGACGGATCGGACCGATCCGGTGAAGAGCGCCACGTTCTCAATGTTGGCTCGGGCCACAAGCGTCGAGCGATGATCGATATCGCACCCGTAAACTGGCGAAGCGCCGAGGAGGGTGGCGGCGTCGGCGAGGATGCCGGCGCCGGTGCCCACGTCGAGCACCCTGTCGCCGGGATAGACGTGGCGCTCCATGCCCATCAGGCAGAGTCGGGTGGCGGCATGCGTCCCTGTGCCGCAAGCCATGCCGGGGTGCATCCGAAGGCGAAGCCGTCCGTCCGGGGCCGGATCGTCGAGCCATTCAGGGACGAGATAGAATCGATCGCCGACCGGAAATGGGGTCCACTGGTCTTGTGCGAAACGAACCCAATCTCGCGGATCCTCTTCGTGTACAGTAGCTTGCAGGTGAGCGAAGCGTACAGATACCGTGTGTGGCGTGCCTTCGAAGAAGGCTCGGACCACGTCCGCCTCTTCGGTGATGCCGGTCGCCCCCGCCTCCCACAGCTCGGCGATGAGGATGTCCCGTTCCGCCGAATTAGCTTCGCTTCGCACGACGAGCGAGAACATGACCTCCATGATGCAACAGCGTTCTAGTGTGTTCACCGTCCTATCGGTAATCGCCCCGGCCGTCGGCGGAGTACTCGGTCTGTGGCAGCTTTCAAGCGCGAGCAGCGGAGGGTTCCTCGACCTGCGTGGGCTAGCCGCTGCGATCTGCATCACTGGTGGTGTGGCGGCGGGGCTCGTGTTCACCGGGATTGCAGCATGGAGGCGTGAGCGGCCCGGTTGGCGAATCGGCTTGGCGGCTTGCGGGGTGCTCTTGGGGTGCTCGCTGTCTTACGGATCGTTCGCAACCTGGCGCAGGGAACGCGAGGAGAAGCGGACGGCGATGGCGCAAGCCTGGGGAGCTTCGGGCGGAATCACCGACTTTGCGGTGCTTTCCGACGGGCGGGTTGTGATTGTAGGCGGCGGCGTCGTCCGACTCATGCCGGACGGGTCCGTGGATCCGTCGTTTCGACGGGACACCCGCTATACCAATTCGTACGCGCGGCCGCTCGGCGCGTCGATCATCGGGGAACCCTGGTGTGTGGACGTCAACCCCGATGGCAGCTTGTTGATCATGCGAGGCAACGAAGCGCACCCGCTGCGCCCGGACGGAATGGAAGCAGGCACCCCGATTCCTGCTCCTCGCGAGTGCGTCGAGCCGCACAACGTGCCGGGCTTTGCGCTGACTCGCGATGGAAAGTTGATCAGCACCATTGAACCCGGCTTCCGCGTCCCCGAGTTGAAGGTGTACTCGGATTAGGGCATCTTGCCGAGCGCGCGAAGCTTGTTTTCGGCTTCGGCGTCGCCCGCGGACAGTGCGTCTCGGTACCACTTGAGAGCGTCGATGTCCGAACGTGAGGTGCCGATGCCGTTCAGGTTGCAGTCACCTAGCCGAGTCATGGCTGGAGCGTAGCCGGATTTCGCCGCCTCAGCATAGAGCGCGTAGGCTTGGCGGGGCTTCTTCGACCGCAAGCCGTCCCCCAGCAACATCTTGGCTTCGGGGTCGCCCATCTGGGCCGCGCGTTCCAGTTGACCTAACTTCGTGAAGGCATTCGCGTAGCCTGCGCCAGCGGCTTTCTCGAGCCATTCGCGGCCGCCGAGCGCAACCATGGCCGCAGCCGAGCCTCTGTCCGCTGCTTTCCGAAGCCATTCGCGGTCGCCGGAAAGAACTCCGAAGCGGTACATCGCCTCAGCCTCCCCAGCTTTGGCGCCCGATTCGAACCAGCGTCGCTTCTCGGCAGCATCGGTGCTGCGGAGCGCAACCTCCGTCATTGCTTTGGCATGACCCTGCTCGGCTGCACGGCGTAGCCAGTTCGCGCCGTCAAACCTGTCCGGGAGCGACATGCCGTAGAGATAAAGCGCTTCCGGATCACCCGTGTCTGCAGCTTGTCTCAGCCGCCCGAGCTTGATCAGGGACGGAACATGTCCGGCGTTAGCCGCAGCTTCGAGATTACCAACCGAAGCCAAAGCTTCGGGGTAACCCCGTGCGGCCGATTCCTTCACCTTGCCGACCCGGAACAGCGCCTCGGGTTCGCCGAGGTCAGCCGCGGCGGCGTAGAGCTGCTCCGCATCCTGAGGCTGAAGCTTGGCGAGTGCTGACATGGCGGGAGCGTAGCCGGCGTCGACAGCCCGTTTCAACATGCGCTTGTCGTTCATGAGGACGCCCATGCGCGTGAGCGCTGCAGGGTTGCCCGCTTCGGCCGCCTTCTTGTACCAGACGATGGCGTCGCCGAAGCTGGTGCGTTCCACCAGATGCGCGTACCGTTCCATGCCCGGCACATGGCCCGCTTCGGCGGCCTTCCTGTACCACTCCACCGCCTCCGCTTCGTTCTTCGCCGCGCGGCCGAGTTCCGTCATCGACGCGCCGTCGCCGAGTTCCGCGCCTTCACGAAACAAACCCAAATCTCCGGTGACCAGGCCGAGCTTACCGAATGCCGCGGGGTCCCGAAGAGCGACTGCCTTCTTGTACCATTCGACGTTGCCTTCCAGGTCGCCTAGCCGCGTCATTGCAAGACCATACCCGAGCCCGGCCGCTTTTCGGTACCACTCGATGGCTTGACCTTTGTCCAGATTCACGCCGCGGCCGGACTCGAGCATGGACGCCAGCCGGACCATTGCCGGTGCGAAGCCAAGGTTGGCCGCTCTGCGATGCCAGAGGGAGGCGGCGGTGAAGTCCTGGTCGACGCAGCGTCCCTCTTCGAGCATGTCGCCGATGGCGACCATCGCTCCAGGCTCACCTTCCTGCGCCGCCTTGCGGTACCACAGCATAGCTTGGCCTGCGTCGCGCGGGCAGCCGATGCCCTCGGCATAGCGGCGGGCGAGTTCGGTCATCTCGGCCGGCGTTTTCGGCTCCGGAAAAACAGATTGCCCTGCCGCGCGGCTGCACGGCAGGGCAGTAAGGCAGATCACTAGTAAAAGTGACGAGAGGAGAGATTTAGTTGTTCGAGCGCGGTCGCTCATAAGGTGTCTTCAGGTACTTAGACGCTTCCTCCTGCGCATTTTGCGAGTTGTCTTTCGTACGAATTGCCTGGGTGTACTCATTCACCGCTCGATCGCGCTGGCTGGTGATGTCGAAGATCTTGCCTAAGTTGATGTGGCTCCAAACCTCCGTCCACTTCGGCTCCAGGTCACCGTTCAAGGCTTCGCGGAACTCGTTGGCAGCGGACTGATAGTTATTCTGCAACATGAACACCTCGGCCACACGATAATGCGCAAGCGAACTGGCCCGGTTCACGTCGAGCGCCTTCTGGTATTCCTTCAGCGCTTCGGTGAATTCGCCTACTTCGACGAACTGCTCGCCGCGACGGATGGCCACCGCGACACGGACAGGGTTGCTGAAGCGAAGCAGGCGGTTGTTCGGATCAAGTGTGATCTTCTTCGGCTTACCGAACGTTTCCACGATGAACTCTGAGGAGGTGCCGGAGACTTCCACCTTCTTGTCTTCGGGATTTCCTTCGGTCTCGATGCGCATTTCTACCGGCATGCGGAAGGTATCGAGGTCCTGAGCTACTTTGCCCATCACGCGGAAGCCCTTCGAAGTACGAAAGACCGTGTAGTCGAGCTTGAACTCCGGCGCACCGCTCGACTCGATCCATTGCAGGAAGAAGTAGTCGAGTTTCTGACCGCTGGCGGTTTCGAATGCCTTGCGGAAGTCGTCCGTATTGGCGGGCTTCCAAGCGTACTGATTGACGAAGCTCTTTAGTCCCTTCTCGAAGTTCTGGTCGCCAACGACGGCACGCAACATGTGCATTACACCTGCGCCTTTGCCGGCGGTCGCGGCCCAGAATTCAGGCGAGTAGTCTTCCAGGCGCCCCGACTGAATCACCGGAATGTTCTCCAGCGTGAGGGCTTCGATGTAGGTATCGCGAACCTCGTTCTCCAACGCGCCCGCGCCGTTCAGATGCTCCAGGTAAAGGAGTTCGGCATAGCGCGCGCCGCCGTTAACCAGCCACATGTGATTGCGGGTGGACGGCGAAACGAGGCCTCCAAGCCACTGCCGTGCAATCTGATTCGCGAGCAGACGCGGATTGACCTGCCTGCCGATGGCGCGAGGCGACAGGAACAGCAGTCCTTGCGAGGAATAGCCGTTGGGTGTGCCCGGCTCAGTTTCGACGATGGTGAGCGATGCTTGCGGCGGCAGACCGAAGACGCTGGTCAGATAGGCCAGAATCTTGCCCGTCTCCTCGCCATACGCTTGCGCCATGTCCTTGGCGTCGCGCAGATACAGGCGGGTGGTCGCGCCCTGGGAAGAAACCTGCGTCGGCTCACCTTGCACCAATGCAATGCTGCCAGGGAAGCTGGGCTGCGTGAACTTGGAGGTAAAAACCTGCTTGCCGTCGGTTGTGGCCGGGGCTGAATCGTTGCCGGTGACTACGCGATAACCCGCGGGCGCCGTGATCTTGAAATCGGCTGTGTAGCGGTCGACGGTGTAGTCGTTGACAGGGAACCAGCGAGCCGGGTACATCAGGAACGCGTGATCCTTTTGGATGGAGGCGAACTTGATCCCGTAGACGGGCGATTCTTCCTGACCTGTGAGCTTGCCGTCATAGGTGAAGGTCACCTGTGCCGGTTGCCCCTTCTGCAAGGCTTCGGGGAAGTTCAACGTGACGCGGAAATCCTGCTGCGAGCGGGACGCCGGGATCTGCCGGCCTGTGCCGTCCACGATGCGCGACACATTCATTGCGTTGTTCAGTTCGAACGACACCGAGGAGGTGGCATCCTGCGGAATGAAGCGCACCTGCACGTTGGCGGTGACGCTTTGGTTATCGGGGTTGATGTCCGCTTCGACGACGTAGTGTTGCACGTCCACACGAGCGCGGTTACCCGGCTGAGTCTGACCGAATACCGGCAGAGCCACCGTCATTGCTGCCAGAACCACGGCTGGTTTGACAAATCGACTCATGTACTTACTCCTCACAATACCTGTTACTGCCCGGCCGGCCGCGTCAGGTACTCACTGACGATACGAGCGGCCCGGTCCATTGGATGTTCCGGAGAGGCCAGCTTTGCGCTTACTTCAGCGAGCGCGTGCTTCATGGCATCCCGGCTATTTCTGTCTTCCAGCAGACGAATCGTTTCGGCAGCTAAGCGCTCACCCGTCGCTTCGTCCTGCATCAACTCAGGGACGATCTTCTTTTCCGCAATCAGGTTGACCATCGAGTAGAACGGAACCCTCACCAACCAGCGGCCCAGATTCCAGCTCAGCCCCGTCACCTTATAGAAAGTGACCATCGGAGTTCCCGCGATGGCTGCTTCCACTGTCACCGTACCGCTCGCCGCAATCGCCACATCGGCATGCGCGAGCACGTCGGAAGTCTCGCCTTCAAGGTATTGGATGGACGAGCCGTTAATCCGTTCCGTAAAAAACGAGGCGCCGGCTTTCTTCGTAAATTGTAGAGGCGCGGCGAGTACCACCGTTGCGCCGGTACGCTCCCGCACACGTTGGGCGGCGTCGGTGACGGCCGGGAGGTGACGCGCCACTTCGCCGACACGGCTGCCTGGGAGGAGCGCGAGGAGCGGCTTATCGGCCGGGATCGCGTGCCTGGTGAAGAACTCAGAGCGGGTGGTAGTGGCGCCCGGAGTCCAGGTGAGCGGGTGGCCGATGTAGGTGGCGGGGACCCCGTGGCGGGCGAAGTATCCCTCTTCGAAAGGGAAGATGCAGAGCACGCGAGCCAGGTCGCGGCGCATCTGGTGGACTCGGCCTTCACGCCACGCCCACACTTGCGGGGCGATCAGGTAGATCACGGGGATGCCGAGGCGGCGGAGTTTTTTTGCGACTCGGAGATTGAAGTCGGGGCTGTCGGTGAGGACGGCGACATCGGGCCGCTCGGCGGCGGCGGCGGCGATCAGTTTGCGGAACTCGCCGTAGATCCGCGGGATGTGATGGATGACTTCGACGAGTCCGACTACCGACAGGCTCCCGGCATCGACCACTTCACGCACTCCCAAAGCGCGCATGCGAGGGCCGGCGCAGCCGAAGAAATCCGCCTCGGGGTGGAGGCGGCGGAGCGCTGTAACTAGTTGTGAGGCATATAGATCCCCAGACGCTTCGCCGGCGGAGACGAGGATCTTGGGAGGCACCGACGCTAGTTTAGCAGGGGTTAGCGCGGGTGCAAGCAAGATAGGTTAGAGGCCAGCCAGGCGAAGTTCGACGACGTGAGCGGCACGCTCATCCACTGCGGCGGGCCTGTCCAACAACAGCGCGACCGTCACATCTGGGATCTAAGGCAAACGTCAGTGGAGGGGCTCAAGGATCTGCTGATACTCAGCAGTGCGTTGCCCTCCTTGCTCAAGCAGAATGCGGCGCAATTAACGGCAAAAGAGGGCGATCACATGAAAGCGGTCGGCAGGCTGTACCGAAGCGCTTGGGAGGAGCCGGAGGAACGCTTCGTGGACGAGTCCGGCGGGTTGCAGACCTTCGCCGATCGATTTTTGGATCCGGGCTCCTCCACAGGCAAGATATTCAGTCCACGGCGCCCATGCGACCTCCGAAGTGTCGCGCGGCGGACCGAAGATCCGGCCCGGAAGCGATGAGGGTTTAGGAGGTTGAACGAGGTGGGGCTTGTACTAGCTGAAGGACGTGTGCCATCGAGTATCGACGTCAAAAGCACTTACTATTGATGCTGGTTCCAGATGGCTGCACAATGAGACATGACGCGACGCAACGAGGACAACAGCCCTGGATGATCGAAGCCGACCGGCTCTTGGAGGGCGGCAAGTTGGTGGGGGAGCCCAGAAGCCGGCGGAGACGCGCTCGAGGTCTGTTGCCCAAGTCGTCCGCGACCGGACGGTGCGGGTGGGTACCACGGCGGTTGAGACTACCGGTAGCTGCGACAAGGCGAAGCCGGAGAAGCAATGTGAGGAGCGCCCTCGGAGCTTGCTGCGGCGGGCGCCTCCCATCCTGAAGGACAACAAGCGCGTGCCGGAGGGGACGGATTGGCGGCGTCGGCCAGGATTGCGCGCGTTTCGTGAAGGCATTTGCAATGCCGCAAGCCTCGTAGGCCTCACCACGAGGGCCATCGCTCCGTGTGGCCAATGATGGTTCTCGTCCTGTCCGTGCTGACTGCTGGTTTGGCAGCGATCGTGCCGATGTATTTCGGTTGCCGAAAGCCTGGCTATAGCCATATCCGGCACACGATCAGTGAACTCGCTGAAGCGGGATCGCCTGTAGGCCGCAGCGTTGCCCTATACGGATTTCTTCCGATCGGTCTCCTGACCTGGCTGTCCCTCTGGGTAGCGGCGCAGGCGGCTCCGCATGTTTCGCGAGAGACCTTCTTCATGCTGTCGCTCATCGGGAGCGGTTACGTGGGCGGCGCGCTCTTCCGGAGCGATCCGAACGCACCGATGTTCGGATCGTTGCAGAACACTTTGCACAACATCTTCGGGTCGCTCGAGTACGCCGGAGCGGCAGGAGCGTTCTTGTCGCTTGAGCGCGACGCTTTCTGGGCGCCGCTGTCGAGCGTCGCAAAGTATGCCGGCTTCCTGATATTGATCTGCTTTTGT
>DASQDN010000110.1:0-4286 GCA_035634155.1 Bryobacteraceae bacterium
AAGGACAAACTCCTCTGCGCCCGACCGGAGTTGCACCGTTTCCCGCTGAATCACAGTGGAGGCGCAAAGCGCCGCGAAGGGACAGAGGATCGCTAGCCGGACCAACATCAGCCACGATCTTAGCGTAGGGATCTATCGCGACAGCACCTGTTCCAGGAAACCCAGCGCCCGAGCGTCCTTCGACCGACCAAGCCAGAATATTGCCTGCTTTCGAACGTGCGGGCTCTTATCTTCCTGCGCAATCCGAATAATCGCCGGAATCGCATCAGGCTGTTTGCTCTGAGTCAGCGCGAACACAGCATGCTCACGAACTTTGTCCGATGGATCTTCACGCGCCGCCCTGCTGACAATGTCATATCCTGCCTTGCCGCGCGAAGCCGCCAGCCAAAACAACGCCGACTTGCGCGTGGGCTCAATCTGCGTCGAGCCCGACAACTTAACCAGCATTGCTTCCGCCTCGGCCCCCGCATGCATGGCGATCGCGTGCACTACTGAATCGGTGCGCTGCCTCTGCTCCAGCCGCGCAGCCAGCAACGCGACGCTCTCACCCGCCTTCACATCCGCGAGCCAGTAGAATGGGAGCCCGCCTGCATCCAGCGGGCAATCGGGCGAATAGACCCGAAGCTTCTCGGCCGCCCCTTGCTCAAACCGCAGCAGAATCACAACGTGAGACGGACCTTCCAATCGGATCGGTGTCGCTGGCGAGCCATCTACGCTTCCAACCCGCCGGCCCTCCAGTCCGCATCCGCGCCCGTCGTTGCTCCAACAACAGCCGTTGTTATGTTCACCGGGAATGGCAGGTACCGCATACCCGATCCACGCCGGTCCTCCGGCCGCGGAGGCCGCGCTTTGAATTGCAGCCTGAAGCCCATTGGAAGCCGAGGCCTGACGCAGACTGGCGTTCGAGATCGGGGGCTGTTGCGCTACTGCTACCGCGAGCGCGAAGCCGCTCCACACAACGAAAAGGCGCGTCATGAGTGCTCCTGCCTTACTTTGCGAGCAGCTCGGTCAGGTATGCGGTCACGTCATCGCCTTTCATGCGGCTCAAATGCTTCAGCGCTGCCCGTTTCAACTCGGGGTTAGTCTCCGTGCGAGCCACCGCGATCAGCTGCTTTGCATCCCTCTGCTGCGACAACCCGCGCAGTATAGCGTTGCGTGTTGACGTGTCGGAAGTAGAGGTATAAAGCGCTGCCAGCGCATCCGAAACGCCAACGTTCCGCATGGATGCCGCCTGCTGGATAGCGCGACTGCGCAGCTCTTCGTCCTTCTCGGTCTTTGCAATCTCCAACAGCTTCTGCCAGTCCTCGGCGTGACCGAGCGACCTGAGAACCTGCCGCTTGATATCGTTGTTGGTCGAGGCCGAGTAGATCTCTCCAAGTAATTGCTTGTTCGCCCCGCCGTCGCGCTCACCCAGCAGTTGGATGGCGCGCGACTGAAGCTCGACATTCGAGCTGTCCTTGGCCACACGCGTCACAACCTCTCGGCCTTTGGGAGAATTGCTGCGAGCCAAAGCCTGCAGCGCACGCATGCGCAACCGGATCGACGCCTGCTGGTTGTGCAGTACCTTCTCCACCACCGGAATGGCACGCTCGGCATCGCTCTGCATGATGCTGTCGATCGCCATCAACTTCATCTCTTCGTCCGGCGTCAGGGGCGGCGACGATTTGGCTCCCGAAATCGTGGCGCCTTGCATGTCAAATGCCATGTTCCACTTCATGCCCTTCATGGCTTCCTTGGCCTGAGCCATGGCGGTTGACGCATTCGCCATCAACTCCTTGTGGTCGAACATATCGTGCCGAAAATCGAAGTCCCACTCGGTCCGTATCTTCTCCTGAACCTGTCGCGCTTCGTCCAGCGCGCGTCGAATCTCTTCGCGATCGATGATGGGTGCTTCCTGCGCCAAAAGCGCGGTGGCCGCGCAGCCCAGGAGTAAACCTCGCCCGATAGTCATGCTTGCAATGCCTCCGCCCCTTTGGACTATGCAAGCGCTGATCGGTTAGCTGCTCGCAAGCTCGATCTCGGGGCAGGGTTTCGCCGCTGGCGGTTAGATGCGCCGCCAGCCAGGATGTTGCATGGCATTTCCGTGAAAATGCATGACGACAATTTACGTTGACGCCGAGCGTCCATGGCATTATTCTTACGAAACATAGAGGGGGTGGTCCATGTTCAGACCTATTATTCTTTCACTCGCCCTGATCCCGGTGTCCATAGTGGCGCAGGACTTTCGAGCCACGCTCCAGGGACAGATCACAGACCCGAGTGGCGCTGCTGTGCCCGACGTGCTGGTGAAAGCAACCCAGCAAGGCACCAACGCCTTGCGCGAGGTACGATCGACCAGCGACGGCGTGTATACGATCCCCTATCTTGACCCGGGAACGTACGATGTCGAGGCAATTGCGCCTGGATTTCAAACCGTCCGGCGCAGCAATATCACTCTGCGCGTGTCCGATAAAGTAAATCTCGGCTTCCAATTAACCGTGGGCCAGGTCACTCAGGAAGTGACGATCACGGCCCAACAGGAGGTTCTGGAAACCGCCTCGGCCGATCGCGGTCTCGTCTTCGACGCCCTTAAGACCCGCGAATATCCGTTGAATGGTCGGCAAACCTACATGTTGCTGGCCCTAACACCCGGAGTTGTCTTCACCCAGGAGCAGTTCGGCGCCAGCGGTTTCTCCGGCACCCGCGGTTGGGACGTGAATTCCAACTACAAGATCAACGGAGCCCGCACCGGGCAGAACCTGTTCCTCTTGAACGGCGCACCCATCAGCGACCAGAACGGAATGTGGCAGCTCGCTCCCAACGTCGAGGCAGTGGAAGAGTTCAAGGTAATGACGAACACGTACGACGCTTCTTACGGACGGTTCGGCGGCGGCGTCGTGAACACCACCCTGCGCTCCGGTTCGAACGAATGGCACGGCAACGTCTTCGAGTTCTTCCGCAACCGAGTGTTCGACGCCAACAGCTTTCAAAACAACCTCACGGGAGCGCCGCGCGGGTTCCATAACCAGCATCAGTTCGGCGGAGTGGTTGGTGGGCCCATCCGCAAAGACAAGGACATGGTGTTCTTCAGCTTCGAGGGGTGGCAGGAAGTGGTGCCGTTTCCGGCGCTCTCCAGCGTGCCGCCCACACTGCTTCGCGATGGCCAGCACTTCACCGAGTTCGGCTACAGGATCTTCGACCCGCTCACCCGCCGCCTCTGCGGTCCGCCGGATAACTGCGCCGGCCAAGCCTACATCAGTGATCCGTTCCCCGGCAACGTGATTCCCCAGAACCGCATCAGTCCTATCGGCGCCAAGATCCTCAGCTACTACCCGCTGCCCAACACTCCGAACCCGCTGGACTTGAACAACAACTTCGTGGCTAAGGACAACCTCGGCCGCTACTACTACAATCAGCCGATGGGGCGATGGGACCATGTCGCCGGCTCGAATGACAAGTTCAATCTTGTAGTCACTTATCAGAAAGGGTACGAGTTTCGATCCACGACCGGGTTCCCCAAACCGGCGGCTACGGGCAACACCGACAACCGCCGCATCAACCTGAACTACATCGCCAACTGGACCCACGTTGTCTCTCCAACGACCGTGGTGGACGTGCGCGCCTCCTACGGCCGCTTCACCCAGATCACTCCGGGCTATAACGACGAAGCATCCGAGATCTCGTCGAAGGACATTGGGATGACCAACATGATCCACGCCCCGACTTACAAGGACGCGGTCCCGGCTATCACAGCCAGTGGCTACGGCCGCTTGTTCGCCGGCGACAATGCCATTTCTCAGCGAGTGGATAACCAGATCAACTTTACGCCGAGCGTGAACATGACGCGCGGTCGTCACAACATCCGCACCGGCTTTGAGTTCAACTACGTCGCGCGCGGTGAAACCAGCAGCGGCGCCGCGGCCGGACTCTTCGACTTCAACGCCGGCTGGACGCAGCAGCGCAGCGGGAACCAGCAGAACACATTCGATGGCAGCACGGTAGCCAGCATCCTGCTCGGATATCCCGCCAGCGGGCGTATCAACTACAACGACACCTCATACCGCACGCGTCCGTACTTCGCGGGCTACATTCAAGACGACTGGAAGGTGAATCAGCTCATCACGCTCAACCTCGGCTTCCGTTACGACGTGCAAGTGCCGTGGCTCGAACGCTTTGACCGCTCCAATCGCGGCTTCGACCCGTTTGTGAAGAATCCATTGAGCGATCAGGTGCTCGCCCAATGGACTCGACTCAAGGCCGAGTACGATGCCGCAAACCCGAACGCCAAGTATCCTTATCCCGACCCT
>DASQDN010000111.1:0-3113 GCA_035634155.1 Bryobacteraceae bacterium
CGAAGTCCCACTCCGGAATAGGGGACAGCACCCTCTCCCGCACGCACCGCCAAACACCACGACCTCCAGCGGGCTGTCCCCTCATTCCGGCCACGCCGGCCCGCCAACCTTCCGCATTCCGCGAATAGAACTCATATTCAGACATCTGCCCAACAACCACCGCGGCAAAGAACAGACACAATCGAGTCAAGCGCCATGCCGACAGATCCAATAAAGGAGACACGCTCATCCAACAACAGCCAAGCTACAAAACAGCCACTTCCGAAGCAGCAAAACCGCGCAATTGCCCCACTAAAGCGATGAGGCGGAGTTGTAAAGCATCCTACAACACGCATTGTTACGTCAGCGGCCTGCTACCCGCCGCCAAGCCTGCGCGCGTCAGCGTCGACTTCTCCCGCCCGCTTCAGCAATGAGACTCTTGACAAGATATATTCCCATATAGCAATATGTATGCATGGCCAGAGCAGCCACCACAACCGACGTCTTCAACGCCATCGCCGAACCTCGCCGCCGCGAGATCATTCGCATCCTCGACGACGGCAATGAGTGGGCTGTTGGTGACGTCGTCGCCCGCGTGAACATCGGTCAACCGGCCGTATCCAAACACCTCGGCGTACTGCGCCAGGTAGGCGTGGTCACCGTCGTCAAGCGTGGGCAGAATCGGCTATACCGCCTCGAAGCCGCGCAATTGAGGCCCATCCATGATTGGGTGAAAACCTACGAGCGCTACTGGAACCACCAGATCGATCGCATCAAAGAACGCGCCGAGAAGAAGGCAATGGATCGGATTGCGCGCGAAAATACCCCGCCGGCACACAACTCAAAAAAATAGGACAGGAGAACAACATGGCAGCAACTATCAGCGAGCAAACCGTACACGCATTGAAGATCGTCAGGGAAGAAGAAATCGCCGCGCCCATCGACGTGGTCTTCGAAACCGTGCTCGAACAAATGGGGCCGATGAACGAAACGCCCACAGCTCCCATGCCGATGATCCTCGAAGCTTGGCCCGGAGGCCGGTGGTACCGCGACTTAGGCAACGGCGCCGGGCACTTCTGGGGCAACGTGCAAGCCATCAAGCCGCCCAGTCTGCTTGAGATCTGCGGACCGTTGTTCATGTCCTACCCGGCCGTTTCCAACATTCAATATAGGCTTCGGGAAGAAAACGGGATCACGCGCCTCACCTTCACGCATCGAGCTATGGGACAGATCTCACACGATCCGGAGATCGAGGAAAGTTGGAACCAGATCGCGTCCGGTTGGGGCAACCTTATCGAGCGAATCTGTTCGGCCGCAGCCGCAGTGGCGAAGTAGAACTCACACACACAAAGGAGAAACTTATGACACAGAACACCGTAGTTTCACGCCAGGAATGGGTGCAAGCCCGCCAAGCCCATCTCGCCAAAGAAAAGGCGCTGACCCGGCAACGCGATGCTCTCCTCTCTGAACGGCAGTGCCTGCCGTGGACCCGTGTCGAAAAGGAGTACGAGTTCGACACTCCGTCCGGCAGGAAGACCTTGAGCCAGCTATTCGGCGATAGCGACCAGTTGCTCGTGTACCACTTCATGTTCGGACCCGAATGGGAGCAGGGTTGCCCCTCGTGTTCGCTTGCGGCCGATACCATGAACGCCAACCTTGTCCATCTGACGCAGCGCGGCCTCGCGTTTACTGCGATCTCCCGAGCGCCCATCGGCAAAATCGAGGAATTCCGCAAACGCATGAATTGGAGTTTCCCTTGGGCGTCGTCTTTCGGCGGCGACTTCAACCAGGACTTCGAAGTATCGTTCCCTGCCGATCAAGTCAGCGGGCCGAAAGTCTACAACTTCGGCACGGCAAGTTTCCCCTCGGACGAAGCGCCAGGCTTGAGCGCTTTCTACAAGAACGAGCAGGGCGAAATCTTCCACACCTACTCGACATACGGACGAGGTCTGGAAGGCCTGCTGGGCGTCTATGCAATGCTCGATGCCTCGCCCAAAGGAAGAAATGAAGCGGACCTGCCGTTCCCTATGGCCTGGGTGCGTCACCACGACCGGTACGAGGCTAAGCCTCAATCCGCCACATGCTGCAGTGCTCACGGGGATTGAAGATGAACTGCTGTGATGCCGCAGCCAGGCAATGGCGCAGCGTTGGTAGTTGCTTCGTGTCGGGGGCCCTGCTGCTGCTGCTTCCCAAGTGCCCGGCATGCGTTGCGGCATATCTGGCAGTGTGGACCGGTGTGAGTCTGGTCATGCCATTGGCGGCCCATATTCGATCCGCGCTCGCCGCCATGTTCGTCATCTCTCTAGGCCTTCTGTTGGCGCGAACCATCCTGCCCCGCCTCAGGCACAAGCGCCGTCCACACGATTTGAAAATCTGAATCTTGCCGCGATTCAGCCACTTACGACAAGACACGCGCCGAAGTCCGCTTCGCGCGTGGTACAAGAAAGACGAAAGCGCCCCACCGGGCGCTTTTCGCATTTCCAGGGATAAACAGGAAGCAAACCATGGCGTCGAAAGCCAAAAACATCGCGAATCGCGGCAATGCCCAAAACTCGACCGGGCCGCGAACCGAGGCCGGCAAGCAAGCCTCCAAGTACAACCGCACCCGTCACGGGCTCGCCGGCAAGCAGATCGTCATCCAGAATGAAGATCCAGCCGCCTACGAGGCGCTGCGCAATGACCTCATCCACGCGTACGATCCAGCGAACGCCGCCGAACTAGCCCTGGTCGAAGACATCGCGCAAAACTTCTGGCGCATCCAGCGCGGCCGAGCGCTCGAAGCCGAAGCCTTCAAAATGTACTCCGCCGGAGCCGACCCTATCATCGGCTTTCAAACCGGCCGCAATGAGTTCGACAACATCCGCCGCTACATGGGCGCCATCGAGCGCGCTTATCACCGTGCCCTCACCCAACTCGCCCTTGAGCAAAAGGAGCGCCGCAAGCGCGAAGCCCAAGCACCGTCGCAGCAGCCTATCGTGATAAAGCCACCGAGGCCGCGACGGCCCGCTGATACTCCGCAGCCTTTCTTAGTACCTGAGGCATGTCCAGGGTCATTACCTTTCGACTCCGCACAACCACCCGGCCATTGACGATCACGTGATCGACATCGGCCCCCTTCAACGCATACACAAGAT
>DASQDN010000112.1:0-3637 GCA_035634155.1 Bryobacteraceae bacterium
CCTCGTTTGGAGGCCTGGTAAGCCGCTCCCGACAGATCCGGCGCCAGCCCGGACACGGACGACACGTAAATCAGATAACCGGAACCTCGGGTGCGCATCTCAGGTAAGACCGCCTGCGTCGCATAATAAGCGCCATTCAGATTAACGCCGATCATCATGTCCCAAATCGGCGGTGTGAGCCGCTTCATCGACCGGTCGGGCGTGTTCGTCCCGGTCACATACACCAGCACGTCGACAGGCCCGAATGTGTCGCGTGCAAACGTGACAAGTCGGTCCATATCCTCTACCTTCGAGGCGTCCGCTGCGAGCACGGCCACAGGAAAGGCCTCCAACTCGCGTTGCAAATCCAGCAACCGATCCTGCCGCCTCGCCGAGGCCACCACTCGGGCCCCTTCGCGCGCCAACATCGCGGCCGTCTCGCGTCCGATTCCGCTGGACGCGCCAATTACAAGCACCACCTGATCTTTCAAACTCATGGATTCCTCTAAAGTCGCGGCCTCGGGGGCTTAACCGGCGAGGCGGCCATCACACCTTTACGTCGAAGCACGCGCTTATATAACTTGTCGCCGGACGTCACGTATAAGGTCTGGAAATCGGGCCCGCCAAATCCTAGCGAGGTCACCGCGGCGGCCGAAGGAGCATTCAAGATCGACGTCACCCGGCCCGCCTGATCGCACACCTGAACTCCAAGCTCGGTCGCGGCATACAAGTATCCGTCGGCATCCGCGACCAGCCCGCGAGCGAAGTCGCCCGAGTCTTCGTCGGGCCGCTCCATGCGATAGAACGGTTGCCCGTTCGCCAGCGACCCGTCCTTCTGCACCTGAAAAGACCACACCCACTTGGATCCGCCCTGTGTCACATACATCAGCGACTGGTCCGCGGATAAGCCGATGGCGCCCGGGGAAGGAATCCCTTCATGCGCCGCGCGCTTCGCCTTCTTTCCATCTACAATCGAGATCCGGTTCGAACCGGGTTCGCTGAAGTACACAACACCGTCACGAGTCACCACCAGATCGCTTGCGATCACACCATCGGCTATCACCGACTCTGCGCCTGTCGCATCGAATGCGACAATGCGCTTGCGGCCGGGCTGTGCGGCATATACCCGTCCGTCGGGGCCCACCGTCAGTTCGCGAGCAGCGTTGCTGTTTTCCTTAAACACCGAGATTTTGCCGTCAAGCCCGACCCGGTGGACGCGATTATTCGCAATATCCGCAAAGTACACATTTCCTTGCGCATCTGAGGCCGCCGAGTCAAGGGACTTGAACCCTTCACCCACCAATTCCCATCCATGCGCCGGGTCGAGGATCAAACGTACTTCGTGCCGTTCGCTGACCTTGGGGTTGGTTGCGATCGGCTTCGGATATTCGCGCCACAGCCATCGCAGGGCTTCCGGCAGAATCGCCGATCCGTGCCGTCCGTTGTGCCCCTCAGACCCGACCACGAATGTAGTGTCGTACCCGGCATACTCGAGCGCCGATGCCATATCTTGATTCGCAATCCACCAATTACCCGCGTAAATGTTTTGGTCTGCTCGCCCGTCCTGAACAAACACTCGAAGCGGTTTCGGCTCCGTCTTACGAATCCACCCCGAGTAAACGTGAGATCCTCGAAGGTTCGTATAGCTACCGATAAAGCTGATCACCCGGCGAAACGCGTCCGGCCGAGTCCATGCGGCCGTGAACGCCGCGCTCGCGCCAGAGCTGGAGCCGACCAAACCTCTGTCATTCGGGTCCGCCGACAGCTTGTACTCTTTCCCGACTTCCGGGAGGATCTCTTCAACCAGAAAGCGCGCATATCGATCGCCAAGGGCGTCGTACTCGTAGCTGCGGTTGAATCGGCTCTGCTGTTGAGCGTCATCGAGGGCCGGCAGTACACCTGGGTTGATGAAGATGCCGATCGTTACCGGCATGTCCTTCCTGTGGATCAAGTTGTCCATCACGATCGGCGCGCGCCATGTGCCCGTGTCGGGAACAAATCCGCCGCCGTCCTGGAAGATCATCACGCAGGCAGGTTTGGTGGCGTCATACTGCGCGGGGACATATACCCAATAATCACGAATTGTCCCCGGGTAGATCTTGCTCGTCCAGGTGTGCTTGGTTACCTTGCCTTGCGGAACTCCGGTCTGCCTTTGCGAATCCAGCCCGAGCGTATACTCCTGCGCGTACAGCGCCGCGCACAAAACCAGCATCCCTATCCACGTTTTCATTACGACTATGCTAATGCGTCAACGCGTACAAGATGTAGTTGATGCCGAATCGGTAGGCGAGTGTCGTCTTTGCCTCCGGGTACTCGGGATGATCTGCATACTCCCAGGCGTCGGCCATATCCATGTTGAAGTTGATTGCGACCACAAGCCGGTTCCGATCGTCGTACATGCCCCTCCAACTCGGCTCGATGCCGGGAGGCTGCTGAATGGCCAGCTTTCCGTCGGCGCCTCGGCGCAGATGCCGGGTCCCGGGGATGAACGTCCGATGTTTATCTTCGATGTCATACAAGACATGCATCATCGAGTCTGACTCCGGGATCTCGGTGATCGTTCGACCTGGAAGAACACGCTGCATCGTACG
Source organism: Bryobacteraceae bacterium (assembly GCA_035634155.1). Taxonomy (GTDB): domain Bacteria; phylum Acidobacteriota; class Terriglobia; order Bryobacterales; family Bryobacteraceae; genus DASQDN01. Next base: position 2,571 of record DASQDN010000112.1, read on the forward strand.
GCGGAAGACTTCCCACTGCTCGCCTTCGTAGAAGTCATCCACCACAAAGAATCCCCCGCGCATCAGGTACTCCCGCAGTTTGACGACCTCTGCATCGGACAAGTCCCACCACCCGACCTGGGTCGCATAAATCCACGGGTACTCAAATAGCCTCGGGTCCAGTAATCCCAGATGCCGCGGCTCGCCGACGTTCAAACGAGTCAACCGGCGGACCCCTTCGGTGAAGTGCTCATCCGCGTCTGGCCAATCCATCATCCACCAACCTGACCCGCGTCCGTCACGGGACGAGAAGCCAAACCTGCGATGATATTGCGGTAAATCGGTGTATTCCAGGCGAATGAAGTGGAATTCGGAAGAAGGCGCGCCGGCCGGGCCGGTCATCTCCACGCGAGAGCCGCGCTGTCCCTGCCCAACAGCAATACCAAGCAGGACACCGGCGGCGACGCACACTGTGAGTCCCTCTCGATTTTGCCAGCGATTGCACATCGGCGGAACCACTTACTCCCCGTCGGCCGTCGAATTATTGTAACGTTACGGCCGTCGCGCGGCGTCTTGAAGCAATCCCCTTGGTTCGTGCAAGAAGCTTCGGCCGATAGTGGATAATCGTAAGGTCTTAGTCGACGCCTATGAAACGTAGACGATTTGTAAAGGCCCTTGTGGCCGCTCCGGCGATCCCTGCCGCCCTGGCTCAACAGCCGGCTAATAACAATTCTCCGCGGCCTACCTCTCCGGCTCCTCCGCCTCTGGACGCAACCACGCCGCCGGCCCCGTTGAATCGAACGCCGACTGAGGCGACCGCTCCTACGTCGCTCCCGACCAGCGTTGCCGACGAGGTTTCGGACACCAACCCCAAGTTCTTTAGCGCCGTGCAATTTGCTGCATTGCGCCGCATCAGCGAAATCATCATGCCCTCCATCAACGGCGCTCCGAGCGCGCTGGATGCGAAGGCGCCAGAATTCCTGGATTTTCTGCTCAGCCGCTCGCCGCAGGATCGCCAGTTGCTTTACAAGAATGGGCTGGACCAGCTCAATGCGCAGGCGAAAAAGCTTTACAACAAGAGCTTTGCC
>DASQDN010000113.1:0-7139 GCA_035634155.1 Bryobacteraceae bacterium
GCCGCGGGCGCAACTCCGGCGCGCCACCCCAAGCGGTTGGTGCTGGTGACGATCGGCGGCATTCGACGGCAGGAGAGCTTTTCGAATGAAGGGCTGGTTCACGTGCCGCACCTGTTCAACGATCTGCTTCCGCAATCAGTGTTCTTTCCGTATACGGTGAACGAGGGAGTTACTTCCCACTTCAACACGATCTCCAGCATCCTGACAGGCGTGTGGCAGCATGTGGACGACTGGGGCAGTGAGAAGCCCACGAATCCGACGCTGTTCCATTACCTGCAACGAAAGATGAAGGTCGGCCCCGAGCAGACTTGGGTGGTCACCAGCAACAAGCAACTCACGGCTAATATCAGTCCGGGTGTCAACGTAGTGCTGTCCAAGCAACTCATGGTGGAGGCGGTGGAACGCATCATCATGGGGCAGAGCAAGCGCAAGCAGTTAGAGCGCGAACACCTTCTCGCCGAGATGAAGGCTGTGCTGGAGGAGGACCATGAGCGCATCGGATGGGGAGTGCCCTCGACCTCGACGTTCCACGACCCGGCGGTGAAGCAGACATTTGTGAAGGCGCTGACCAACTTCATCCACGGTGAGACTGCGCCCACAAGTGGGGATGAGTTGACCTTCCTGGTGGCTCGGGAGGTGCTGCTGCGTCTAGGGCCGGCCATGCTGATGATGAACTTCTCGGATGTAGAGGTTGCGCACTCGGGTTCGTACTCGCTTCACATCGGAGGCATCCGGCGTTCGGATGCGTTGTGCCATCGCTTGTGGCAGCTTATTTCTTCGACTCCTGAGCTGCGGGACACCACGACGCTGGTCATCATGAATGAGTTTGGGCGCGACCCGGACGGGTCGGGGACGAACGGATTCTTCAATCACCGTACTGACACCGAGTGCAACCGCATGGCCTGGAGTATGGTGCTCGGGAAGGCGGTACGTAAGCCACAGGTTGTGGAGCGCGTTGTACGACAGGTGGACATGGCGCCGACCATCGCTTCCTGGATGGGCTTCGAAGTCGAACGCGGCAGCGGCATTGTGCTTCCCGAACTCCATGGCTGAGCAGTTGTCCGCGAAGGACGTCAGCCGCCTGATTACTCGATTGCCGCGCACGTTCGGGGCGGCTTTGAAGGGCAATCTAGGTGGGTGGGATCAGCTTTTTCCGGCTGAGCAGCGACGGCTTCTGAGCCAGTGTCGATATTTGGGCGACTTGCCGCAGCGCGAGTTCGATCAACTCTTCCAACCCATCGTAGCCATTGAAGCCAAGATGGCTCTGCCGCCGTGGGACGGGCACTCGGAAGGAATCTCGGTGCAGGAGTCGGGACTGCTCGCGCGATCGCCGTTTTACCGGCAGTGGCGCACGGAGGTAGAGAAGGCTTTTTCGACGATCGAGCAGAAGGCAGCGTCTGACGTTCTTCGGTCTATTCCGCGATTGGTGATTGCGGCGCTTCCCCCGGGGATTCCACTTCGGGAGCCGCTGTGGCCGGAGATTGCCAAGGTGGGGCGTTGGGTAGATCTTGGTAAGCCTTTGGGTAACTCGCTTGCGGAATTAATCCAGACGATCGCCAAACGCCCGGCGCCGGCTGGACTGGAGCCTGTGGAGTCGACGTGGGTGCTGGAGACTCGCCCGAGTCTTTCGCCTGCAGAAGGTGCCGCAACCTCTCTTGATTGGGACAGTTTGGCTGGTTTGCGGAAGGAGTTCTTAAAGGAGTTGAACGCGATTCGCAGGAGCCTGGATTCGGTGGACACCACGACGGCGAAGCTGAAGCGCCTAGACATTCGCCCGATTGTTCCGGCGCGAATCGGCGAGGATGCTCGGGTTCGCGAGTTCGTCCGAGGCTTGATGCTGAGCGGCAACGGGGCTTTGGTCTTCAACAACTCGTTTGTGCAGTGGGGCGCGGCGGAGGCGCTGCGGAGGGTGCAGCCGCAGGTGTTGGTTGCCGGCTTCGGGATTCGCATGAAGATCAAGCCGTTCAGCGGGTCGGTGTTGTTTGAGGATCAGAACACGTCGAATCCGGTGAAAGATGAGGAGGACCCGGAAGGATCGGCTACCGACGGCCTGATGCTGGCGGGATATGTGCATCATGCGGCGCAGCGCCTTGCGCCGGAGGAGAAGCGCACCGCGAGCCTGCTTTGCGCGGCGGGGTATTCGCGAGTACTTGTGATCGCCCCAGACGCTTTCCCGTTACGGGAAACGACGCTGACCTTTGAAGCTTTGGAGAAGCGTCTGCAACACTGGTTGTCGGCAACTAATGGATCTTGAAAAAGCACTGACGGAGATCGGCGCCGCTACATCGATTGGCAAGAAAGCGGTGACGAACCCGCGAGTTTTGAACGAAGCTTTCGAGTACGAGAAACCGAGTTCCTTCTCGCGAGGAATTCGTTTGGAGTTGGGCGGGGTGTCGGTGCTCCTGATCTCGGGCACGGCGAGCATCGACGAACACGGCCAGTCGATTCACATCGGTGATTTCCGCGCGCAGACTCGCCGGACGTTTGAAAACATCGCGGGGCTCCTGGCGAGTGAAGGCGCGAGTTGGAACGACATCGTCCGCACTACGTGTTACTTGCGAGATATAGACCGTGATTACGCCGCTTTCAACGAGGAGCGGACCCGGTATTACGCGGAGCAGGGATTGGATCCGCTTCCTGCTTCCACCGGGATTCAGGCGATTCTCTGCCGCCCTGAGCTTCTGATCGAGATCGAAGCCATCGCCGTGTTTATGCCTCCCCGTTAGAACTGCTCATCGGCCGATGGTCCATAGATCGCGGGTACCTGAGCTTCGTTCAACCGCAGGTACACGGTGAGTTGCCCGCGGTGATGAGCGAGGTGCTGGAACACCGCGTCTCTGATGACCTGGTGACGTGGTTGTTCCGCGATCTTGTTGCCACCGACCAAGATCTGCCAATTGGTCATCAGATGCTCGTCGGATGTGCCTCTTAGCGCTTCACCGGCGGATGCGACAGCATGGTCCAGCGTCGTCAACAACGCCTCGCGTCCTTCTACGACCTCAGCTCGAAACGGCTTGCCTCCGGGAGGATTGTAGTCAATGCTGTCATTCTTCACCATCATGGTGATCCAGCCAAGCATCGACGCTATCATCGAGGCAAGATAGCCTAACTCCATGGACCGCGGATGTGGTTTCCAGCTATTCATGCCCTCGGGAACGCGCTCCAATACACGCCGCGTACTGTTCGCTTCTCGCTCGAGCTCGCTGAGAAACGTTTCAACGTAGGTCATGTTTGCAGTATAGGCGCGCCGGGCGCGGGCAATTCCGATAAGCGGCAAGCGAGAATGAGTCCAGTGCCTCAGCCGCATCTTCGGCTTCATTCTATTTCGATCTTTGTTACCGACCTCCAGGCGAGTGTTGAATTCTATGTGGATCGCTTGGGCTTCACGATTGCGTTCGATCAGAGCTTCAGCAACGGCGAGCGCGTGGTCGGCGTCGCTCCTCCGGAGGGTCCGACGATTCTGGTTCTCAGTGCGCCTAGTGCGGGTAGCCCGGATCACCAGCGGATCGGCAAAGCCACGCCTGTCGGGTTCGTGTCCGAAAAGATTGAGGACACGTTTGACTCGTGGTCCTTACGCGGAGTTCGTTTCCGAAAGGCTCCTGATCCGATCGAGACTTTCGGCCGCTACGCTTCGTTTGACGATCCTGACGGCAATCATTTTCTCCTCTTCGAATTTGACCAGGCGACGCGTGCGATGGAGGCGGAACGCCGCGCCGCGCAAGAGTTCGAGTATGCCAAACAAGTGCAGGCGCGGTTGTTCCCACAGTCGCTTCCGTCGTTGGAGCGTCTCGACTACGCGGGAGAGTGCCTGCAGGCCCGTCACGTGGGTGGCGACTACTACGATTTCCTGAGCCTTGGGCCGGATCGCCTCCGCCTGTTGGTGGCGGACGTTTCGGGGAAGGGAATGCCGGCAGCGCTTTTGATGGCCAATCTGCAGGCAAATGTCCGCAGCCTATCGGGCGCGGCCGGCGACGTGCCGGACCGGCTGGCGCATTCGGTCAATCGGCTTTTTTACGAGAGCAGTGTGGCCAGCGCATATGCCACGTTGTTCCTTGCCGATTATGAGGAGAGTACGGGGAGGCTCCGTTACGTAAACTGCGGGCATCTGCCGCCGCTGATCTTGCGGTCTGACGCATCCGTTGAGAGCCTTTCCGCCACGAGTACTGTCGTGGGTTTGTTTCCGACGCTGCGAACCGCGCACTCGGCCGAAGCTCAGTTGCATGCCGGAGATTTACTGGTGATGTACACAGACGGTGTTACGGAAGCCATTAACAAAGCCGGAGAGGAGTTCGGCGAAGAGCGCCTTATCGACGTCTTGCGCCGCTGCCAAGGCGATGCGCCTGCATCTGTCATTGGCAGCGTCATTCGCGAGGTGAAGGCATTCAGCGTAGCCGAGCAGGAGGACGACATCACCCTGCTGGTGGCGAAGCGCATCCGTTAGACGGCGTTCTGGACGCGTCCGGCGAGAAATGCTTTGACGTTCTCGACGGCGGTATCGAGCAGCCGCGACCGAGCCTCTTTGGTCGCCCATGCGATGTGCGGAGTTACGATGCAGTTCTTAGCGGAAAGCAGGGGATTGGACGCGACCGGAGGTTCCACCGACAAGACGTCGAGTCCGGCTCCGGCGATGACTCCGTTGTTGAGCGCATCGGCAAGGTCCTGATCCACTACTAACGGTCCACGCGAAGTGTTCAGCAGAAAAGCTGAGCGTTTCATCTGGGCCAGCCGTTCGCGATGCATCATGCCCTTGTTGTCCGCGAACAAGGGGCAGTGCAGACTGACGACGTCGGACTCGCAAATCAGGTCGTCTACCGACTTCCAGGCAAAGCCGGGATAATCCGGCGCGTTTGCTTCGTTCGCGTCGTTCGCGAGGATACGCATTCCGAGGGCGGCTCCGATGGCGGCGGTCTGCCGTCCGATACGACCGAAACCAAGGATGCCCAATGTTCGCCCGCTCAACTCAATGAGCGGTGTCTTCCAAAAGCACCAGTCCGGATTTCGCGACCATTCGCCACTGCGCACGGCTTCGCCATGCAAGCCGATGTGGTGGCACAACTCGAGCAGCAGCGCGATGGCGAACTGTGCCACCGAAGCTGTGCCGTACGTGGGGATGTTAGAGACCACCACGCCTCGCTCACGCGCCGCAGCCGTGTCTACGATGTTGTATCCGGTCGCGAGCACACCGATGTACTTCAACTTGGGAAGCTGCGCCAGCGTAGCCGACGAAAGCGGCGTCTTGTTGGTCAGGACGATCTCGGCATCGCTTGCGCGGTCTACGACGTCGGCTTCCGGCGTGCGCTCATGCACCTCAACATCAGCCATCTGGCGAAGCGCGTCCCAGCTTAAGTCGCCAGGATTGAGCGTATATCCATCAAGAATGACAATTCTCATGTTCAAGGAGTTCCGTGTGTTTTCAGGCGCACACTCATGTCCTGTTTGCGCTTGAGTTGTAGCGCGAGAATCCCGCCTCGGTCTGCGAATGCTTCGTCCAGTTCCTCGTCTTCGGCTTCGACGTCAATCCACGCCTGCGGCTTCCAACCAAGAATGTACCAGTGCGTAGGATGGTCGGCCTTCACCTCGATGCGCATCGGTGATTTGGCGGGAGTGATTACTGTTTCGCCAACGACGATCGTCCGATTCACCTGGAATGGCTGTGGCTTTCCTTCGCGAAGAACTTCGGCTTTCCCGCCAGTGTACCCCACCCACACCGCGTCCTCTTCCCACGAGGATCGGAGGAACAGGCGACCGGCTCGGGGATCGTGAAAGCGCAGAGGCACCTTGTCATAGCTGAGACCCGGCTGGTATGGATTCGCCCACAAGAACTCATACGCCACACCGAACACGCCGCGCATCATGAACCGGTCGTGCATGAGCCAGCCCTGCACGAACTGCGTCGCAGTGGAATTGGAATCGAACGCGACCAAGCTGAGTTCGGCCGCTCGCGATAAGGCTGCAATCTTCAAATCAGGCGGACCAAACGGAATCCGGAAATCATTCTCCGGGGCCGGAAAGGTAGGCGGGTAATAGCTGAGCAGCCGCTCGGTTGGTAAATCGTGGAAATACGGGCGCGCATCGTCGCGTAAATCAATATTGAGGTTGTCGCGGATGACGTGCAGGAACTCCATCAGGGGATAAACGTCGGCATGGCTGATCACTCGTTGACCTGACAGAAGCGCCGGCGCTATCTGTTTCCGCCACCAGTCCTTGACCAGCCGTTCGAGTGCAGTGTGGTCCTCCAGGGCAATCGCCACGAACGCGAGATTGCGGGCGCCCTCCACAGTAGTTGGAATGCCGGGCGACAAGGCGGTTCGCAGGCGGCCCTTTAATTCTTCGCGATGGGCAGGGAGCCAGTCGTAGGCGAGTGCGAGGCTTCGCGCGTCTCTCGCGGCGGCGGCCGCCGATTTCGCGGACACGGCGTCGCCGGTGACTTGATGGTACAGACCATGAGCGAGCGCTGGTTCGGCCATTTGCGCCTTTCCAGCCACGAGAGCTTCGAACTGCTGCCACCGCTCAGACTGGCGTTCGCGCTCCCGCTTCAGCAACTTCAGACGCGAAGCGGTGAGCAAAAGCCGCGGGGGCTCGGTGTAAACGTGGAAGTCATCCTCCGGAACTTGGGAGGTGACCGACACCGCTGCCAAGACCAGACAGGCTGCAACGCGCATGCCTCAATAGTGTGTCACAGGGACACACCCATGGCGCCGGTTGGACTCGCCACGCCTTGCGCATCTGACGGGCACCTGTCGTGTTTTCTTACAGTTAAGTTTACTAGGAGCGTGGAGGGGTGATTGCTAATATAGAAAACGAATTGATGGAGTACCCTTTAACCTGACCCTCTGGGACGTTTCGTGATCGCCAGAACCGAGTGGGCAAATAATTAGCGTGCTTGCGGGAGCCGGTAGTTTAGGTTTCATGCCGCTCATTCGTCGGTCACAGGATGGCCCAGAGGGAATTTTTTCGGTCTTTTTCAACGTACGAATTTTCCAGTCTCCCAAGGTCCTCACGTTTCCGTAAACGATTGGTTGCAGCTTCAGCAGGCGAAATAGGACGCGGGTCCTGCTTGGCATGTGACTGAACGAGCCGATGCCGGGGATTCAGCCCCAACCCAGAACTCGGGGCAAGAGACCGCACGAGGAACGGCA
>DASQDN010000114.1:0-5147 GCA_035634155.1 Bryobacteraceae bacterium
CCAAGCCCCCGGTGGCAAGCAGGACGGCGCGCGCGAAGATGCGGACCTGACGCCGCTGCTCGCGGTCGCACGCGACGACGCCGGTGACCTCGCCTCCATCTACCAGAAGGTCCGTGATGGAGGCAAAGCTGCGAAAATCAATGTTCCCGAGCGATGCGGCCTTGTGATACAGCGTGCGCGCGATCTCGCGGCCGGTGGAGTCGCCGTGCGAGTGAAGGACACGATTTCGACTGTGCGCTCCTTCGAGAGCGAAGAGGAGTTTGGCGCCGTCGCGATCGAACTCGACGCCCCAATCGATGAGTTTCTGGATTGCGCCTGGGCCTTCCTGCACAAGGGTGCGCACGGCTTCCCGATCGCAGAGGCCGGCGCCGGCGATCATGGTGTCCTGTTCGTGTAGGCCGACTTCGTCGTCGTCACTGAGGGCAGCGGCGATGCCGCCTTGCGCATATTCGGACGAGGATTCGCGGAGGCTGTCTTTCGCCACCACCAGAACCGATCCTGCTTCAGCTAATTCAATTGCGGCGCGTAAGCCAGCGACACCCGCGCCGACAACCAGGTAATCGCAATCAATGGTGTGCACGCGGTTTCTTAACGTTCATGGTACACCGCTACCGTTTGTGAAAACGCCTCGCCGCGGTTTGCCAGAATAGAACGAGTGCCGACATATCGAGTAGAAACCGGGCATCAAAGCTATCCGTGCGTGGTCGAGCGAGGTGTGCTCGCGCGTGTGGCGGAGTTTGTGCCGGAGCGCGCGGGGAAGGTGTTTGTCACCACCACCGCCGATGTTTGGGAGTTGTACGGAGACGCGCTACGCGCGGGACTGCGCGGGCGAGCGTTCGAAACTCTGTTTTTCCCGGGCGGCGAATCGACGAAGCGTTTCGAGCCGGTGGAAGCGCTTGCCGAGCAGATGGTGCTGTCAGGGGCCGATCGCAGCAGCCTCGTGATCGCGTTCGGCGGCGGCATTGTGACCGACATGGGCGGGTTCCTGGCGTCGATCTTCATGCGCGGGATTCCGGTGATTCAGATCCCGACGACGCTGCTGGCCCAGGTGGATGCGGCCATCGGCGGCAAGGCCGGTGTGAACCTGCAGGCCGGCAAGAACCTGATCGGCTCGTTTCATCAGCCGCTGGTGGTGCTGGTGGACCCCGAGGTGCTGGGGTCGTTGCCCGAGCGCGAATACCGGGCGGGGTTGTTTGAGGTGGTGAAGTACGGCGTGATTTCCAGCCCCGAATTGTTTGAATTGCTGACGACGCGGTCGGCCGATGTGCTGGCGCAGTCACCGGCAGTGGTGGATCGGATTATTGCGGAGTCAGTGAGGATCAAGGCGGAGGTTGTGTCGGCGGATGAGAAGGAAGGCGGGCTGCGCCGCATCCTGAACTTCGGCCACACGGTGGGGCATGCGCTGGAAGCGGAGACTCGCTACGAGCGATTTCTGCACGGTGAGGCGGTGGCGTTCGGAATGAATGCGGCCACGACGCTTGCGACTCTGGCAGGGGTATTGGATGTTTCGACGCGCGACACGATTCTGCGGACGGTAGCGATGTACGGGCCGATTCCAAGCTTGGCGGGCGTCCCGCCAGACGCGTTGTTCCGGCGTCTGGTGAGCGATAAGAAGACGATTCAAGGCAAGGTGCATTTCGTGCTGCCGGAGAAAATTGGGCAAGTGCGCGTGATGTCGGGAGTGCCTGAAGACAAGGTGTTCGCCGCCATCGAGGCAGCGCTGGCATGAGCGGCGCGAGCCCGCGCGGAGCGGCCAGTGAGCAGGAGGCAGCCGCGTGGGTGCGCGATATGTTCGGGCGCGTCGCGCCTCGATATGACCTGTTGAATCACGTCCTTTCGTTCAACATCGACAAGCTGTGGCGCAAGCGCACGGTGAAGCGGTTGCAGCCTGTGCTTGACCGGCCGGATGCGGTGGTGCTGGATCTTTGCTGCGGCACGGGCGATCTGATGCTCGCGCTGCGAGCGCAGGCGAAGGCTCGGGTATTAGGGAGCGATTTTTGTCACCCGATGCTGACGGCCGCGATGGTGAAAGCGGGGGCGGGGTCGCCGTTCTTTGAGGCGGATGCGCTGCATTTGCCCGCTCGCGACAGGTCATTGGATGCGATCACGGTGGCCTTCGGGTTTCGGAATCTTGCTAATTACGAAAGTGGGCTCATAGAGCTTCGTCGAGCGTTGAAGCCGGGCGGCGTCGCGGCGATTCTGGAGTTTTCAACGCCCCCGAATGCTGCCTTCAACGCGCTGTATGGTTTTTATTCGAAGAATATTTTGCCGCGCGTCGGTGGGATGTTATCGGGCGCGTCGGATGCTTACAGGTATCTGCCCGAATCGGTGCGCAGGTTTCCGGATGCCGATGGCCTTGCGGGGAAGATGTCGGCGGCCGGCTTCCGGAATGTGACGTATGAGCGCATGACGTTCGGCATTGTCGCGCTGCACACAGGCGAGGCATAGGCGTGCGGGTTTGGTGGGTTTTGTTCGTGTGTTCGCTGGCGGGGGGATGGGCGGCGGATTCGCAGCATGCGCGGGTGATGTCCATCAATCTCGCGAACAAGAGAGACGCTCATAAGATTGCGGATGAGATCAGGTCGCGTGCCGGCGGCGTGCCCGATATTCTTCTGCTGCAGGAGGTGGCTCGGGAGCGAGGCGCCGACAAAAGTGTCGCCGAGCAGGTGGGAGCGCTGTTAGGATTGCAGGCCGCGTTCGAAGCGCCCAAGCCCGGGCCAACGACGGTAGGTGTGGCCGTGCTAAGCCGCTGGCCGATGAGCGACAAGACCGTTCGTGTTGTGCCTCGCTTTTACCGGATCATCAAGGTTCGGCCGCGTTTGGCGCTGGGGGTAACCGCGCATGCGCCCGGCGGTCCGATTCGCGTGTGGACGACTCATCTGGACATGCGCATCAACGTGCAGGAGCGGCTGCGGCAATTGCGTCCGATCCTTGCCGATGTGGACGCGTTTCCAGGGCCCACCATTGTCGGCGGCGATCTGAACACGTTGCGGATGGGGTGGCTGCTGCACATCTTCCCGTACCCGACAGGGAACGCGCATGCCCATGCTGTGACCGAGCTGATGCGGAAGCATGGCTTCGAGACGCCATTCACCGAGCGTCGCGCTACGTTCGATCTGTTCGGCCAGCAGCTTGATTGGGTGTATCTGCGCGGCCTGCGAGCCGTGAAGAACGGCATCCAGCCGGTGGCGTTTTCCGATCATCACGCGGTGTGGGCCGACTTCGTTGTGCCCGCTTCTCCCGGCAGCTGACCTACTCGACGGCGGCGATGCAGTCGATCTCGACTTGTACGTCACGCGGCAGTTTCGCGGCTTGCACCGTGCTCCTGGCGGGGGGCGTGGCGTCGAAGTGGCGGCCGTATACCTCATTCATTCTGGGGAAATCGGCCATGTCTTTCAGGAAGACCGTCGTCTTCAGCACGCGATCCAGACCGCTGCCGCATGCCTCCAGGACGGCTCGCAGGTTCTGCATGACTTGCTCGGTTTGCACGACGATGTCGCCTTCGACAATCTGCATGGTGGCGGGATCCAAGGGAATTTGACCACTCAAGTAAGCGATGCCGTTGTGCACGATGGCCTGCGAATAAGGGCCGATGGCTTCGGGCGCATTCCTGGTTGCGATGGGTTGCTTCATTGTCCGGGAAAGCGAAGCGTGCCGACTAGCTCGCGCACGTTCGCAATCTTCTCCTTGTTCAAGAATCGATCCAGTTCTTTAGCAATGCGGGCGCAGGCGCGAGGGTCCCAGAAGCTGGCGGTGCCGACCTGCACGGCCGAGGCGCCCGCAATCAGGAACTCGGCTGCATCTTCGCCGGTAGCGATGCCGCCCAAGCCGATGACGGGAATCTTCACGGCGTTTGCGGCCTCATAGACCATGCGCAGGGCCAGGGGCTTAATGGCGGGCCCTGACAATCCGCCGAAGCCGGCGCCGATGCGCGGCCGTCGCGTGCGCGCATCGATGGCGAGAGAGACGAAGGTGTTCACGAGGGAAATGGCGTCGGCTCCAGCGTTCTGCGCCGCCAAGGCAAGCGGCTCGATGCGAGCGACGTTGGGGGAGAGCTTTACGATGACGGGTCGCCGAGTTTGCGCGCGCACCGCGCCCACGAGTTCGCCGAGCAGTCCCGCGTCGCTGCCGAAGACCATGCCGCCACGCTCGGTGTTCGGACACGAGACGTTGAGTTCATACGCGGCGGGACCTTCGATCGACTCGAGACGGCGGACGACTTCGACATAATCTTCCGGAGCGTAGCCGAACACGTTGACCAAGTACGGTGTGGGGATCCGCGCCAGGCGCGGCGCTTTGTGGCGGATGAAAGCGTCGACACCGATGTTCTGGAGTCCGACGGAATTGATCATGCCGCCTTCGGCTTCCCACAGCCGGGGCGCGGGATTGCCTTCAATCGGTGATCTGGAGATGCCTTTCACTACGAAGGCGCCGATCGCCGCAAGGTTGATGACGGACTCGAATTCCACTCCGTAGGCGAAGGTTCCTGAGGCCGCAATCACGGGATTACGCAGGCGTATTCCGCAGATTTCGGTGTCCAGTCGCGCGCTCATTCTAGGTGGAAGCGGGTTCCTCGTCAGGATAGCAGGGGTAACGTACGGGCGGCTTCCCGCCGATGAAGTGGGATAGACCCGGTGACTACTCCTCCTCGGTTTCGCAGCTTGGCGTCTAAGTTCTTTCTTTTGACCGCAGCGCTCGTGTTCTGGGTTGTGGCGGTGATCCTCGCATATGACTTGCGGCAGGACGCGTTCGATGTGCGGAAGGGCGTGCTGTTGTTCCTTGTCGTACTGCTGGTCGCAGGAGCGATATCAAGAATTACCATCCGCCTTCTCGCCAAACCCTTAGGGGAGCTGCACGACGGCATCCAATCGGTACGCGAGGGCAGGCTGGAGCCGATTGCGGTGAGCAAGACAGGGGATGAAATCGAGTTCCTCGGCGACAGCTTCAACCAGATGATTCAGGCGCTGGCGAGCACGCAGGACGAGCTTGTGAAGCACCGGCTGCTGCTGGAAGAGCGCATCCGGCAGCGCACTACTGAGCTCGAGGTGGCGATGCAGGATGCCCTGGCAGCCAGTCGCACGAAGAGCGAGTTCCTGGCTAACATGTCGCATGAGCTGCGGACGCCGATGAATGGCGTGCTCGGCATG
>DASQDN010000115.1:0-17686 GCA_035634155.1 Bryobacteraceae bacterium
GTGACAAGCTACTCAGGTCATAACGATGAACAGCTACTTGGAAATCCTGGAGGACGAAGGGATACTCACAATCGACGATTTCGTCAGCGGCGCGGACTGTTCGCGAATTTTACGTGAACTTGAGTTCACCTATTGGGGACAAAGTTCCGTCGTGAAGTATGTCGGCGATGAGAGTTCACCGGCATACTTTAGCGAGATGCGGCAGAGTCGAACGTCGGGCCAATTCTGGTTCAGCGACGAACTGAAAGATTGCCTGCTTCCCATCGAAAACCGGTTGGCCGACATTCTTCAAACCTCGACCAACCGCATGGAGGAATGGCAGGCGACGCGTTATGGTCCTGGCGATCATTTCGATTATCACGTCGACTGCGGTAACTGGCAGGACTCGTCCTCCGGGGAAAGAAAGCGAAGCATTCTGTTGTACCTTGAATCCCCTGTCCGAGGTGGGCAGACCCACTTCCGAGCGCTAAATCGAACTATCGCTCCCAATGCCGGCCGAATCGTTGTCTGGAACAATCTGCTTCCGAGCGGAAAGTGCAATTTCTCTATGATCCACGCGGGCCTTCCTGTCGAAGAGGGGACAAAGACCATCCTCGTTAGCTGGGAACGCGAACGTCAACTGCGCCCGTAACCTAAAGGAGAAGGTTTTACCATGCAATACGATCAGAAGTCCAAGGATGAGCAAACGATCAAAGACATCATCACGCGTTACGGAGAAGTTATCGATCTTCGCAAGACGCCGTACCTCATTCTTGAAATCGTCCGCAATTACGCCGGTGGTCTCGTCAACATCCCCGATGGTGGCGTCTCCGTGGCGGGTGTCGGGACACCGCCCGGCCCAACGGGCAGCATGGCACAGCTGGGAAACGTTGTCGACAATGCGCAGATCATGAAAGAGGTACTGAAGCTGTCGCGCCAAGTCACCGTGCTGACAGAGCGCATCGAAAAGATGAGCGGCAGTAAATGAATTCTGTCCCAGGCGGGGAAACGCCGCGCCTCGGGCGCGGCGTCACCTAAGGCGCTCTTTGCCGACATCGCACACGAAGTGCGTACTGCCGACGCCGACTTGTCTGACCGAGGTCAAACACGCGACCTCTTAGTGATGGAACCATCGGTATTGCGATCCGCCGATTACGCAACCAACACTCACAGACGGGGAACAAACGGCGTAGCCAAAATTGCGTTCACTCAAGACGAAAAGGTTCTTTCCCCTCTAAAATCAACGGAAACCCGCAAAATAGCCGCAAAATCCTTGCACTCCGCTGCTACCGTGAAGCCAGGAAAGAAACACAGATATGCGTACTGAGAAACAGATCCAAGCGTCACGCCGCAACGGCTCCAAGTCGCACGGCCCCACCACGCAGGAAGGTAAGGCGAACTCGTCGCAGAACGCCGCCCGCCACAACCTCTGCGCCGGCCACATAGTTCTCCTCTCCAACGAGGACGAGGAAGAGTTTCACAACGTCCGTGACCAATACTTCCAGCGCTTCCAACCGATCGACTGCGTAGAAGTCGACCTGGTCCACAAGCTCGTAGCCGCCACTTGGCGCGAACGCCGCGTCACCGCCATGGAAACGGCGCTCTTCGAACTGGAAATGGTGAACCAGCAATCCGCCGTCGCCGCAAAGTACCTGGAACTCTCACCCGAAGCCCACCAGACGCTCATCCTGTTCGGCAACGGCGACACCCGAGCCGTCGCAGTGCTCCTGTTCCGCTACGGCTCCGCCGCGCGCCGGACTTATGCCGCCGCTATGAAAACCCTCCGCGATCTCCAAGGCGATCGTTTTAACCGCCAACCCGAGTCCGCGCCGGTTCAGGCTCCGGCCTCAGGACCAAACCCACTGCAGCCCGCCAGGCAGGCACGACCTGGCCAAACGCCGCCGCCCCACGCTCAGCCCGCCGCCCGAGCCTCGGCCCTGATCATCCTTCGCCGCCATCGCGAGCGCCTCACGGCTGACCGGCACAACGCGAAATTACAGAACGAACCCAAGCGCGCTGCCGCCGCCGGCGCTTACGGCGCGGGATTCACCCTCATCCACGGCGACGAATAGTCAAGGTGCGATGCAGAAGATGGTGACAACCCGCGGCTCAGGCCAAGACCGGCTTTGGTGGCCCCGATTAAGGTCGGCGTGCGCCCGGACGCTGCGCTTCCGATGCCGCCACCGGCGTCATATTCACAATGTCGTCGTGACTGCTGAGTCTGCGCGCCTGCGCCTCAAGTCGAAAACGAGCGCATTCTCCGCCGGAGCCCATATCAAGGCCCGCCGCGGTCGGCTAAGCTTGGGACTTCTCCATCTCCTCCGCCCGTGGGAACAGAATGTTGTTCTCCAGGTGAATATGCATGTGCAGATCGGTTTCCAGTTCTGCCAGACCACTGATCAACGCGCGATACGTGACGCAGGCGTACTCTGGAACCGTAAAGTCGTTCGTGATCTCGCGAATCCTCGCGAGCGCCTGTCCCGCACTCTCGTGCTCGGCTTCCATCATGTGAATTGGATTCGCCACGCTGCCGAAGCGAGTCCCGGGCAGAGGCTGGCCCGACGCCACGGCAGCCTCCGACGCGGCTACCACCGGAAACAGGATCACTTCTTCTTTCCGCATGTGCAGTTCGAGCTCTTCTTTCAGCCCGGCAAACACCTCCGGCAGACCCGTCAGCGTCGGACCATATCGCTGGTTGTACACGCGGTAAACCTTCTCCAGGCGAACGGCAATCGCCGGCAGCTCGCGGCGAAGATAAACATGGTGAGTGTTCACGATATGTTCGATCAAATCTCGCAGCGGAGCCGTATTCCAATCGCGCTGCGCCGCCGGGGTGGCCGACAATGCGGCGTCGAGTTCCTTCTGGACCGCTTCCGGGTTGTAACCCTTCTCGATGCATGCGTCTGCCAGCGGGCGCTTGCCCCCACAACAATAGTCGATGCCGAACTTCTCGAATACCCGGACCGCTGCCAGCGAATTGGCCGCGATGTCGCGAATCGTAGGAGCACTGATAGTTTGCATTTGTTATCCCTGACCTCACAGCCATTGTGCGACCAACTCAATGGATGGGTCAGTGACTTTAATCACCGAAACTGGAGGGTAGCGGTTCCTGGCGTGATAGCATGTCTCCCGCGTACGCCCGATGTCTAACTCACAACTCATAAAGGACGCCCTCACGGCTGGTGATGGGATCGTCCGCCTGGCCCCATGTTGGGTGCCGCGCTCTTTTCTGATGCCCGGTGGACGGCTAAAGCTCGATCCACGCGACCTTTACGCCCTTGGAGCCCATCGTGGAGGGATCGACGAACGCTGGTTCTCCTCCACGACTAATGCGGCTAACGGCCCCGGCACACCGCAAGACGAGGGACTCAGCTACATTGCCGTCGATGGGAAACGCATCCTCCTCAAAGAAGCCATCGACACGCAAGGCGACGCCTTCCTGGGCGCCGAGGTAATGCGCGAGCGCGGCGGCTGGAACCTGCTCTGCAAGTTCTTCGACAATCTTGGGCCCATCCCGCATCACATGCACCAAAACGATGCCGATGCCGCTCGGGTTGGCCAGCGCGGCAAGCCCGAAGCCTATTACTTCCCGCCGCAGTACAACTTCAAGGACAACAACTTCCCGTACACGTTCATGGGCCTGGAGCCCGGAACCACGCGCGATGACATCCGCCGCTGTCTCGAGCGCTGGAACCAAGGCGACAACGGCATTCTTTATCATTCCAAGGCCTATCGACTGAAGCCCGGAACCGGGTGGCAGATCGACGCCGGCATCCTGCATGCCCCCGGGTCATTGGTCACCTACGAGCCGCAGGTAAACTCCGATGTGTTCGGCATGTTCCAGTCGCTCGTCGAAGGCCGGGCGGTCCCATGGGACCTGCTGGTAAAGGATGTTCCACCCGAGCATCACCAGGACCTCGACTACATTCTCAACATGCTCGATTGGGATGCCAACGTCGATCCTGAGTTCGCCAAGAACCGTCTCTTCCACCCGACGCCGGTGCGCAACGAGCAGGAGATGAACGCCGGCGGTTATTCCGAAAAGTGGGTCGTCTACTCGACCGGATTCTACTCAGCCAAGGAACTTACAATCCTCCCGAAGCGATCGGTCACAATCGAGGATGGCGCCGCCTACGGCCTGATCGTAGTTCAAGGCTGGGGCAGCATCGGCAAACTCGAAGTGGAAACGCCGTCGCTTATCCGATTCGGGGAGATGACAAAAGACGAACTGTTCGTGACTGCGGCCGCCGCAAAGAACGGCATCACGATAACCAATCGCAGCGACACCGAGAACCTCGTCATGTTGAAGCACTTTGGACCCGGCAATCCCGACGCGGAATCATTGGTCAGAAGGAGGAACTAGCATGCCAAAGGATATTTCCATCGGATCGTGGGCCTACACGATCGGGCCCTACGCGAAGGAGCCTATCGACTTTGAAACAGTCTGCGACAAGCTCGAGGAGTTGGGCTTTGCCGGAGTGGAACTGGGCTCCTTCAAACCACACCCGAATCCTGACGACATGCCCGAGAAGAGCCAGCGCGAAGATCTGATGGACCGCATGCGGGAGCGCGGCCTGGCCTTTAGCGGCATCGCGGCTAACCTCTGGGGCGAGAAGCTCATCAACACCGACGACCAATCCAAGTACATCTCCGAATTCCGCCGCAATTCCGACTTCGCGCGCGACCTAGGTATCGCCGGCATTCGTGTCGATTGCGTGCAGCCACCCACGATCCACCGCGAGGTCGACTACAAGACCGCGATGGAACGTGTCGTCAAGACTTGGAAAACCTGCGCCGACATCGCGGCCGATAACGGCCAGTACGTCACCTGGGAATTCGAGCCCGGCTTCGCTTTCAATAAACCAAGCGACATCGTGCGCATCCACGACGCCGTGGACAAGCGCAACTTTGGACTAATGTACGACACCTGCCATGGACAGATGGTTGGCGTTGTCGGCGTTCGTCAGGAAGGCCAAAGGGAAGTCTTCCGTAATCAGGTGGAATTCCTGCGAACATTGAGCGGACGCATCAATCACATCCATCTGATCGACTCGGATAATACCTGCCACAAGGACGATAAAGGCGAGGATGAAACATCGGCCCATCCTCCCTTCGGACTCGGCCTGCTCAACTTCGATGAGATCATGCCCGAACTTCTGAAAGCCGCGCGTGTACCGCACAATTGGTGGACGATCGATCTTTGTTTCTGGCCCGAAGCCTGGCCCGCCACCGAAGCTTGCAAGAAGTACGTCGACGAAGTTCTCGTGCCCAAGTACGGCACTCCCGCGGAGACCGGGCATGCCTAAAGAGCTTCGCGTAGGAATGGTCGGTTATGGCTTCATGGGCCGTACCCATTCCAATGCCTATAAGCGTTTGAACGACTTCTTTCCGGTCCAGCATCGGCCCGTGCTTAAGGCCGTCTGCGCGCGTGATCCGCAGAAGGCGAAGCAGTTCGCGGATAACTGGGGCTACGAACGTGTCGAGACCGATTGGCGCAAACTGGTCGGCGCGCCGGACATAGACCTGATCGATATCGGCTCGCCCAACGACACGCATTACGAGATCGCCATCGCCGCAGCGAAAGCAGGCAAGATGATCGCTTGCGAGAAGCCGCTCGCCATGAGCGTCAAAGAAGCCGAGGAGATGGTGAAAGCCGTCGAATCCGCCGGCGTCCCGAACATGGTGTGGTTCAACTATCGCCGCGTGCCTTCCATCGCGCTCGCAAGGCAGTTGGTGGACGAAGGCCGGGTCGGCAAACCGTTCCACTATCGCGCCACCTATCTTCAGGACTGGACCATCTCACCCGACGTTCCGCAGGGAGGCGCTGCTCTCTGGCGCCTGGATGTGAACGTGGCAGGCTCGGGAGTTACCGGCGATCTGCTCGCGCACTCCATCGATACCGCTATGTGGCTGAACGGCCCCATCCAGCGCGTCGTCGCCAAGACCGCAACATTCGTCACAGAACGCAAGCACGCGGTTACGGGCAAAGTGGAACCGGTCGGCATCGACGATGCCTGCATGTTCCTCGCCGAGTTCGCCAACGGCTCCATGGGTACCTTCGAGTCGACGCGCTATGCCCGCGGCCGCAAGAACTACAACACCTTCGAATTGAACGGCGCGGACGGCAGCGTCTACTTCGACCTGGAAGAGCCCGAGTACCTGCAGTTCTTCGAATACACGCAGCAGCAGTCAGGCAAGAAAACCGAATCGCACCTGACCGGCTGGCGTAAGGTCCACACCACCAACTCCGAGCATCCCTACATGAACCGTTATTGGGTGCCGGGAACCACCATTGGATACGAGCACACGTTCTTGAACGCTCTGGCCGATTTCGTCATGGGTATCGAAAGCGGCACGCCGGCACAGCCCGATTTCCGCAACGCTTTACAGACGCAGCGAGTGTGCGACGCTGTCCTCGAATCCGCCCGCTCGGAGCGCTGGATCGACACCGGAGTCGACGCAAGCGCCCTTTAATAGTCTTCTGGGCGCTTGCCCTTCAAGTGAGTGCCGAACCCGAATGGGGTCGGATGGTACGGTCCGACGAGATCGACCTTCGCTTTGGCCGGGATCTTCTTTTCCAGGCCGAGCGCCCAATACGTCGCGTTCACCAGCAGGCGGCGAAAAGCCTCGTTCTGCAGGTCTTGTGACGATCCCATGGTCGTCGTGAAGACACGCCCGCCTTTGTAGGTCTTCGTCCAGGCCACCGGCAATTTGGGTTGGTTTTGCGGACCGGCCACCGGGGGATCGTGCTCGCCCATGCCTTGGAGCACCTCACCCAGCAGCACCGGCGTGCTGTCGCCGGGCAGGGGATTCGCCACCGTATAAACATCCGTCGGTCCCCATACCTCGCCGTCGCGAATGCCTCGCAGGATCGGATGTTTTTCCTGGCCCGGCGCGATCCGGCCGCGCGTGCTTTGGACTTTGTGCTTGCCGTGGTGGTTCACCCACGTTTCGCCGAGCACCTCGCGGCCGAAACCCCCGTCCGGGGACTGGCTCTTCCAGCCCCACCTCGCGTAGGTCTTGCCGGGCGGGATGTCGAAGGCGTGCGTGGCGGTCCGGATGCCGATGATGGGCTTGCCAGCTTCGACGTAGTCCACGATGTGCTTCATCTGCTCGTCCGGCAGGTCGCGGAAGCGGGTGAAGAGGATCATCAGGTCGGCGGCCTTCAGCGCCTCCAGGCCAGGGATGTTGTCCTTGCGCTCCGGGTTGACGGTCCCGTCCGGATCGAGCGCAAACAGCACGGTGGTTTTGAAGCCATGGTGCTGGGAAAGGATGCGCGCCAGTTGCGGCATGGCCTGCTCGGAGCGGTACTCGTCATCGCCGGTCACCAGCACCACGTGCGGTCCGGCGAACAGGAACAGGGCCAGCAGAAAGGAGGTCATACGCGCGCCTTCAGAAACTCAAGTCCGCCGAGCATGATCGCTTCGGGGCTAGGCGCCAGGTCGCGCCAGATACAAGCAGCGGCGGCAATTTCCGGCACATTCTGGCCGAATGACTCGATCACGAGCCAGCCGTCGTAGCCGGCGTCCTTTAGGGCAGGGAAGACTTCATCCCAATGCACCTGCCCCGACCCGGGCACGCCGCGGTCATTCTCGCAGGTGTGGACGTGCTTCAGGTGCTTACCGGAGCGGCGAATAGCGTCACCGGTCTGCTTCTCTTCAATGTGGCCATGAAAGGTGTCGTAAAGGATGCCTACGTTCGGATGTCCGACTGCATCGCATAAGGCAACTGCATCGGCCGCCGTGTTGAGTGAGTAGCATTCGAAGCGGTTCAGCGGCTCCACGGCGAGGGTCACGCCGCACGAGGTCAGCGTGTCCCCAAGCGATTGCAGTCCTTCAACCGCTCGCTTCCATTCGTCCGCGGTGCGACGGCGCCCGTGGAGCAGCCCGACGGCCGATAGGTAAGGGCCGATGAATGTATGCGCTCCAAGCTCCGCCGCGACTTGGATGCCGTCCTTGAGGAACGCCAGGGAGCGCGATCGGACAGCTGTGTCGTCCGTGATGATGCTGGCATTGCCTGTCAGCGCCGAGCAGAAGATCGGCTGCAGGCCAAGGGCTTCCGTCTCGCGACGGAGTTCCGCAGCAGGAAAGCCCGCAAAGTCAAAGCGGGCGATCTCGACGCCATCGAAACCGGCGTCCTTGATGGGAGGGAGCAGATGCAGGTGGGAACGATCGAACGCAGCAGTCCAAAGGAGCGTGTTAACGCCAAATTGCATGGTGGGTGTACCCAGGCAAAGTGTACACCCACCCGTACTTCGATAGGTTACTTCTTGTCGTCGGTCACGGCGTCCTTGATGGCGCTGCCGGCCTTCTTGGCTCCATTAACCGTTGCCTCGGCGACGTCCTCAGACTTATCGGCGATCTCACGACCCGCCTTCTTGGCTCCCTTGACGGTCGCTTCACCTACATCTTCGGCTTTGTCGGCCACAACTGCTCCGGCTTGGCGGGAGCGCGTCACCGTCGCCTGGCCAACGTCCTCGGCCTTATCAGCCGTAACGGCAGCGCCCTGCTTGGTCTTGTCCCAGGCAGCTTCGCCCACGTCCTCGGCCTTGTCGCCAACCTTCTTGGCGCCGCGGACAGTAGCCTTACCGGCGTCTTCCGTCTTGTCGGCTGCTACAGAGGCCCCCTGTTTGGTTTTATCCCAAGCAGCTTCGCCGACGTCCTCAGCCTTGTCGCCGACCTTCTTGGCGCCGCGAACGGTCGCGTCGCCGACGTCCTCGGCTTTATCGGCTGTCACTTGGCCTGCCTTCTTGGTGGCGTCTTTTGTTTTATCGACTACGTCGTCCGCGAACGATGGCATCACCATCAGTCCAACCGCCAGCAGACTTGAGCTCAGCAATTTCATGAACTATTGCCTCCGATTAAAGGACACCTCCCGAGGGTGTGTCGTTTCATGCATGTTGAAAGGCGCTGCCTCTGATATACTGCGGGCGTGCCGCGATGCCTGCGGCTCTATGCGAGTGACCTCGACCGCTGCATGTTTTCCAGCCAAGACCAGCCCGCCGAAGCTGTATCCAATTTGAATTCAATGTTTTCAGGAGATATTCGTAGATGACCAATATTTTCGTAGGGAACCTTTCTTACGGTACAACGGAGGCCGAGCTGGAGGCGCTTTTTTCGGCTTACGGCGCCGTCGAAAAGGTTTCCGTGGTGAAAGACCGCGATACCGGTCAGGCGCGTGGATTTGCCTTCGTCGAGATGACGAACGCTAACGAAGCAGCAAACGCCATTCAGGCGCTGAACGGGAGGGAAGTCAACGGCCGGGCGGTCAACGTAAACGAGGCTCGCCCCCGCGAGCCGCGTGGCGGCGGCGGTGGCGGATATGGCGGCGGATATGGTGGTGGCGGCGGTGGTGGTCGCGGGGGCGGCCGGGGCAGCGGAGGTGGCGGCGGCGGCAACCGGCGCGAGCCTCGCTGGTAGCTTCTACGTCAACCCGCTGCGCTTGGCGGCATACTCAAGCGCCGAGGCCGGTACCTGGAAGGTTGTCATTCCTTTGTTGCCAACATAACCGACGTCTTTGACCCCGATCGGACTCGTATAGAACGCATCGGCCGTCAAGCGGCGAATCCAGCGGAAGAACTCAACGCCCGGGCCCAGCTCGGGCGTGGCCTTTTCCCGATTCGCAATCCTGTCCAGCATCCCCGTCTGCTCCGCCGGATTGCACGCTACGAACGACTTGCCGTGGGCAGTCTCCATCTGCCGGTCGAGCCAGGCGAGCCCGCCCGTCATCCGCAATCCGATGTCTTGGTTATTCGCCGCGATCAAGTCAATGAACTCGGGCGCTCCAGCCTCGATTGCGCTGCCGGACACGTCATCTGCCGGAATGATGAGTTCGGCCAATCGGCGTACGGTGCCGTATTCGTGCGTGTTGAAGTGCTTGGGCTTATACACGCCAGCTGTCTTCTTCTTCTGGTCGGCCGCGACGCCGTGGACATGTTGAGCGGCTTCCAGCGGCATTCCGGCGAGCGTCACACCCATGGCGATGTTACGTAGCATCTCGCGGCGCGAAGCGCCTGCGTACCTTTTAGACATTGCCTTTCCTTAGCTCCTCTGCCAGGAATTCAGCCGTGCGCCAAGCCAGGGCGCAGATGGTCAAGGTGGGGTTCTTGTCAGGGTTACTGACGAAAGTCGCCCCATCGGTGACGAAGAGATTCTTCACGTCGTGTGACTGGCCGTACCCGTCCACGGCCGAGGTCTTCGGATCGTTGCCCATACGCGCCACGCCGACCTCATGAATAATAGCGCCGCCGATCGAGATGCCGCTCTCGTGCTTGTCATTCCGGACGCCGATCATTTCTCCGCCCATTTGTTTGTAAATGGCCGCGAAAGTGTCGTGCATATGTTTGGCCATTCGGGTCTCGTTTTCAGTCCACTTGAAATGGAAGCGTAGAACCGGAATGCCCCACCTGTCCACCACGTTGGGATCGATCTCGCAGAAGGTGTCCTTGTTCGGGATCATCTCTCCGCGACCGGATAGCCCAACCGTCGTTCCGTACTTGGAGCGGATGAACTGCTTCAAGTTCTTGCCGTAACCCTGGTGCTGCTCGCAGGCGCCGTGGAAGGTGCCCACGCCGGGCATGCCATAGCCGCCGCCGATCTCGATGTGATAGCCGCGCGGGAACTCCTTGTTCTTCTTGTCGAACTCCCACCAGGGCATATACAGATGCCCGCCGCCGAAGCCGTCCGTGTCGTGGCGCTGCATGCCTTCCAGCGCCGGCACGTAGCCGCTTACGTCATAGCCGACCGAGTCCATCAGATAGCGCCCGATCACGCCCGACGAGTTCCCGAGTCCGTTGGTATACCCCGGCCCTTTGGAATTCAGCATCAGCCTGGCTGACTCGCAAGCGCTGGCGGCGAGCACCACGGCACGGCACCGGATCTGCTTCTCCGTACGCGTGGTCTTGTCGATGTACGAAACCGCCTTCACCTTGCCGGGACCGTCAGTGATTAATTCCCGAGCCATGGCATTCGGGAAGATCTTCAACTTGCCTGTCTTCATTGCCGGGAAGATCTGCACCTGGCTGGACGAGTAGTTCGACGCAGTGACGCAGCCTCGCCCGCATTGGCCGCAGTAATGGCACGGGACGCGCCCGTTGGTCGGCTTGGTAATAATCGCCAACCGGCAAGGTATCACGGGGATGCCGAGCTGCTTTCCGGCCCTTTGCACCAGCACCTCATGAACGCGCGGCGGGGGAGGCGTCTGGAATACGCCATCCGGCGCCGTCCGAATACCCTCTTTTGTGCCGGTGACGCCGATGAACGCCTCCGCCTTGTCGTAATACGGCGCGACGTCTTCATAGGTGATCGGCCAATCCTCGCCGAGGCCGTCCATCTTCCTGGGGGCGAAATCGTAGTCGGAAAAGCGAAGGCTGATCCGACCGTAGTGGTTGGTTCGGCCGCCTAGAATTCGGGATCGGAACCAGGTGAAGTTGCTGCCCGGCGCGACTGTATAGGGCTCACCTTCGAGGTTCCAGTACCCATTCGGGGCGGAGAAGAAAGAGAACGGGCGGTTCGGGTCTGTAGTGTAGATGCCGCCTTCCAGACCGCCTCGATGCTCGTAATCGAAGGGTGTCTTGTGTTCCTTGAAGTCGCGGCCGGGGTTGAGCATGGGTCCGGCCTCGATGAGCGCCACGTTCACGCCCAGCTTGGTGAGGACCTGAACCATGGTTCCGCCGCCGGCTCCGGAGCCGATTACCACCACGTCGTAAACCGGGCCGCCGCGAAGCGCCTGGGGAGCGGTTTGCATACCGACTCAGCTTATCGCAGAATGACATGAGCGCTTAGCCGCGCAAATTTCGCGTATCTCACAAGAGGTTGGTATCATCCAATCCGTAACGTTGCATGACAGCTTTTAAAGTCTGCCTCCGGTCTTTCGGGACCACTACCGCAATTCTGCTCTGTTCCGGGGCCTTATCGGCTCAAGTTCCAAACGACCTAACCGAGCCCGATTTTCCGCTGGCGACTCCGGTAGAAGCAGTCCAGGGGCAGCCCGAGGCGTTGACTTTAAAGGGCAAAACCGACTATTTCCTTAAGTCCGCGTTTAGCGCGGAAGCTCTGGGGCGAGTTGCTTTGACCACGAGCATCGGGCAGATCGGAGGAGCTTCCGAGGAATGGGGAACCGGATCCAGCGCCTACGGCCGCCGGCTTGGGGCGCGTTACGCATCGCACTTTGTCACTCGCGGTGTCCGCTACGGCGTCGGCGCACTCCACGGCGAGGATCCTCGGTTCTACCGGTCCGGCAAAGAAGGGTTTAAGGCCCGTGCCGGCTTCGTCTTGAGCCGCACTTTTCTGGTCCAAATGGACGACGGCGCCACCTCGATTGCGGCGGGACGCATTGCGGGGGCCCTCGCCGGCAATACGTTGCAAAGTTACATGCGAGAGAACCCGAAGGACGCCTTGCGCAACGGCTTGACGAACGCAGGAATCAGTATCGGCACCGATACAGCCGTGCGTATGGTTCGCGAGTTCTGGCCGGATATCAAGAAAGCCTTCCGCCGTTAACGCTTAGTCAAACCAGCCATCAAAGAAGCCGCATCATCCCGACGCATCCTTTCTTGGGTCGACGTGGGCGGCTTTTCGCTTGTCCACACGGCCAAACTGCGCTTGTAGTGATCGGCTGCTCCCGCGCTATCGCCTTGCTTCTGCCGCAAGCGGCCCGCAGCGATCAGCGCATCAGCGAGCCACGTCCGCTCCGACGGGTCGCCGCTGAGGGTAGTGAGCACGGTTGCGGTCTCGATGGATGACTTGGCCCATCGTTCCGCATCGCGCCATTGACCGCCCATGCTGTGCAAGTCGAGCAGGCGGAGCTGAATTGCCACCTTGGTGGCCAGGGCGGAGATACGACCGGGCTCGGCTGCTAGCGCGCGCTCGATCGCAGCTACGCCTTTCTCGAGGTGCTCGCGCGCGAGTGTGCGATCGCCGGAAGTGAGCGCGAGCTGGCCCAAAGCGCTGTGTGTCGAAGCAAGGTTTGAGATCTCCAAGGGCGAGACCGCCGACCCCTCGCGAATGCGCAATGCCTGGATGAAATGCTTTCGCGCGCCAGCAGAGTCATAACTTCGAAGAGCGGTCCCGAGCACCATATGCGCGCTCGCTTCATCCGTCAGCGCGCGTTTGTCACCAGCGTCCTTCGAGATCGACTGCAGTGTCGATAAAGCTTTGGAAGCCTCATTCGCCGCATACTTCAAATCGTATGGGTGGAGGTAGAACTCGAGTTTCGCCACTTCCAGGTACGACAACCCGAGGTTGCGACGATCCAAACCCCCGGTGGCCTCGTCGGCAACCAAAGCCTCACGGAACTCAATACATTTGCGATAGTTCTGTGCCGCGCCGTCCTGATCTCCCACATGGCGCAGGTTCACGCCGTGTGCGCAGTATCCGAAGGCAAGCGCCCGGCGAGAAGCGGTTCCGGGCTGCTCCTTTGCGAAGCGTTTGCAGATCTCCAACGCGTGAACCGAAGTCTTGACGGCGCCGTGGTTATCACCGACCACTCGGAGATAGTCGCCCTGGCGGGATAGCGCGGCTCGAAGATTATCGAAGCGATCCGGCCGGCTACCGATGTCATAAGCTCGTTGCGCGAGCGACACCGCTCGAGCGATTGCTACGAGAGCATCTCGCGAACTGCTCGGGTTGAGAGCTTCGGCGTACCGTCGGTAGCCCGCGCTGGCGCCGAGAAGCCATTCCTCGTTGTTCGGCTGGGCCCTTAACGCTTTATCGAACAAAGCAACAGCTTTGGCGCAGTTTTGGCGCGCCTGTGCGAGGTTCCCTAGGTTCGCCTCCGCCGGGTTGCCGAGAATGCGGCCGACGCGATCGTAAGCGCTGGCGAGCTCATACTGCAGCGCGGGATCGTCGTCGGCCTCGCGCGACAACTTGTCCAGGTGCAACAGCGCCGTGTCGACCAGCGTTTTGCGGACCGCCAGCGTGCCCGGTACGGTGCGCAGTTTGTCCTGCACATCGAAGAGGAACGTATTGGCTAACGCTCGGACATCGGCAAAGCGTCGCTGGGCGCGTTCGGCGGAGAGTCTCGCTTCGTGCGCCTGCCAAAGCGCTATGGCGATTCCGCCGAAGAGCGCAACGACCGCGGCGGCGACTGCGCCGACCGCAAGGCGATTGCGCCTGAGGAACTTGCCGACCCGGTAGGAAACAGTGTCCGCGCGGGCGCGAACCGGTAGCCCGTCCAGATGACGGCGGATGTCTTCGGAGAACTGTTCGACTGAACTGTAGCGGCGCTCCGGCTCCTTCCGAACCGCCATCAGGACGATGTTGTCGAGGTCTCCGGCGAGGGTGCGCCTCAACTTGGGCTCGGGCGCAGCAGCCCGGCTTGGCGCCTGGGCTTCGGTCCCGGTGAGTGCACGCTCCAGCGCAATCGACGCGCGTCCCGCAGTGTCGAAAGGACGCCGCCCGGCGAGCAGCTCATACAAGATGATGCCGAGGGAATACACGTCGCTGGCCGTGGTAACGGGCTCGCCGCGCAGTTGCTCGGGGCTGGCGTAGTCGGGCGTGAGCATCTGTGCGCCCGTTTGGGTTTGGCCGGAGTCGGCGAACTCGGGGCTGACGAGCTTTGCCGTTCCGAAGTCCAGCAAACGCGGCGTGCCGTCTTCAGCCACCAGAATGTTGGCTGGCTTCAGGTCGCGATGGATGACAAGTTTGCGATGGGCGTATTCAACGGCGCCGCAGACTTGCCGAAACAGGCGCAACCGCGCGGGGATGTCGAGGTTCTGCGCGGCGGCATACCCGGTGAGGGGCCGCCCCTCGACGTACTCCATCACAATGTACGGCAGACCGTCTTCCGTGGTACCGCCATCGAGCAAGCGGGCAATATGGGGATGCTCCAGACTCGCGAGGATTTGGCGTTCGTACCGGAAGCGCTCAAGCAGCCAGGGCGTATCCATGCCTTGGCGAACCAGCTTGAGGGCGACGTGCTTGTGATATTGATCGTCGTTGCGCTCCGCCAGATATACGGCTCCCATGCCGCCTTGTCCCAGCTTGCGAAGGATACGGTAGGGTCCAATGCGACGATCATTGGCAGATTCGTCCGTGATGGAGGTGGCGACTTCTCCGATGGCCTTTTCGAAGAAATCTGCAGCCTGGCTTTCGCAGGCAAGCAGGGACTGGACCTCGTTGAGCAAGTCGCGGTCTTCCCCGCAGGACTCTGCCAGAAAGCGTTGGCGTTCAACCGGCGGAAGCTCGGATGCGGCTTGGAAGACTTCTTCTATGCGATGCCACTCGACGCTCATTGACCAATTTGGCGGTAGAGCCACGCGTGCGCGAGCTTCAGTTCGCGACCGATAGTGGCGGTGGAGATATCGAGCACCGCGGCGATCTCCTCCGCGGTGAGGCCGCCGAAGTAGCGCATCTCAATGATCTGGCTTTTGCGCTCGTCGAGTTCCGCGAGCTTGCGGAGGGCGTCGTCCAGAGCGATGACTGTGTCGGATCCTTCGGCTGAGATCACGACCGCTTCGTCCAAAGATTCCTTGCGGCCACTGCCGCGTTTCAGCGCGCCTTTGGTTCGGGCGTGCTGCACCAGCACCTGCCGCATCAGGCGGGCGGCGATGCCGAAGAAATGGGCTCGATCCTGAAACTGAATCTCGGCTGAACCGATGAGGCGCATGTAGGCTTCATGGACGAGCGCGGTGGCTTGCAAGGTGTGGCCCGCCGATTCGCGACGCATATAGCTTTCGGCGAGTCGCCGCAGCTCTTCGTAGACGATGGGCGTGAGGGATTGTAAGGCCTCTTCATTGCCCTCACGCCACCGGACGAGGAGGCGAGTGACGTCAGCTGCCGCCGGGGATCCTTCCATGTGGTGACTCAGATTCTAACATCGGTTGCGGGGGTACAGATCCTTAGGAGTGTGGGCGCGGCCACGGTCCGGCAATTCCCGGCGCCTCGGCACCCAGACCACGCGAGAGGCGTCAAAGAAGCTAGTGCATGTTCCGGCGGTGCTCTGGATAGGAATGTTTCAGCTCGTTGCCATTGAAATGCCGCGGCCGTACCTGACACCGACGTCTGTGGTTCCGGCGATGGCGAACGAGGCAGGTCCGATGCGAGCTGGAGTGCTGGTTACGATTTATGGGCGAAATCTTGGTCCTGAGCGTGGCTGTTCGGCCGCATTCCGGCGCCAAGCAGGAATTGCATGAACTCTGTGGCACGGCGGTGCCGGTGAACGGCGACCCGGCAGCTACTGTATGTTCAAGAACTGGTGCCGCCGTGGACGAGGGCCGCAATCAAAGTGTGGGGCATGCAACGGAGCATACGCGATCAGATGCTCTCGCACGACCAAAGACGCAATATCTATCGCCAACTTGGGACGATGAGAATCCATGGTTTGGCTGCGTCGGGAGTAGCTCGAACCGACTCAGGAAGCCTGCTTTGTTTTGGATGCGGAACTCGTACCGCTCATCAGCACTGTGGCTGATAGGCCGAAAGACGTGCTGGGCGCTCTCTGCGGACGCGGTCAGCATCCAGCAAGTGTGCTTTTCCGCTCACCGGGTCATGGGTACCGGCCGTCAAACATCGTGCGAATATCCTGTTCTTCGCGGCTAAGCACCTGTTGATGTTCGTTGCCGAGCGCGAAATGGCCAGTGTTCTGTGCGCTTTGGTTCCTTCCCCTTACAAGGTAAGCTTCCGCTGCGTAGAGGTAACGGTTTGGGCACAAACCGAATACCGATATGTACGTCTCAACCAGTGCTGAAAGCCCCACACTAACGTGGTGCTATAGCCAATACCCGCGTAGGAACGCGGTTGGAGCAATCATGGAGACCCCCTTAAGACTTACAGTATTGTCGTTGATGATGGGAGCTACTCTTGTAGCCCAGCAGTTCCCTGTCAAGAGTTGTGCCGAAATGACTGGAAGCTGGCGACAGACACACTTTGGTGCTAACGAGGACACCAAGGAGCCGCGCACATTGCTAATCACGTCAAGCACGGATATCGGCGGCGGCCGTTGTCAATTCACCGCGACGTTGAACGGCTACGGCTTTGACCATGAAATCAGCGGAGTCATTAGTCCAGCTACACCCAACAACGGCAGCCTGCTGGTCGTTAGAAACGATGTAGCTAGTGGTTGCAAGAATCGTCTATTCGGAACCGTGCAACAGATAGCGGCCAACCCTGGCTTCAATCTTCCCGGCGGACTACTATTCTCCATCACGTCTTCCGAACCGGGATGCGGAATGGGCGACGACCACAAAGAAGAAAGGAGATGGCGAAAGGTGTAAGCATGCGCGTTGGGGAGGAACGCCTCTGCCGGGGGCTTCCTCCTCGCGCCGCCTGTCGCTGAAGGGACTGGTAATCGCTCCCCTGAATGCGGACCAGCCGGAGGATAGACATCCAGGGATGGAACCCGAGCGCCGAGCTGGAGCCGGGGCGGGGCTCGGTTCACCTAATTGTCGTGGGTGCCGGAGAAGTGTTCGGGAATTGTGAGAAGGCATTGGTTTGGTTGGAAACACCGACCCTAACGCTCCAAGGCAGAGCCCATCGATGCGCCGTGACCGCGGGGGGGTGCGGAGCCAGACGAGACCCGACAAGCATCGAACACGGTCCTCGGCTGATGTGCGCCTATCGCGAGCGCGCGCCACCCGTCGCGAACGCATTACGTCCTCAATCCTGACCTAACGTTCCCATCGTCCGCGGACACTCCTTCCTGTCCTTTAGTATTGACGTCCGGAGTCATCTACGTTAGCTACCGGAAAGCAACACGGTTAAACGGGGCG
>DASQDN010000116.1:0-3439 GCA_035634155.1 Bryobacteraceae bacterium
TGGACGCTTCGAAGGGTTCGCGCCGCAGATCACGGTCCGGCCCGAAAAGCGCGTCATTAGCGAAGAGTACAAGGCGAAGTTCGGCTCGGACGACATCAAGATCCTGGTGCAGGAAATGGACGCGATGCAGGCGCACGTGAAGAACTTCCTCAGTTGCATGCGCACGCGCCAGAAGCCGACCTTGGATGTGGAGACCGGCGCCAAAGCTCAGGTCCTCATCAGCATGGCCGTGCAGTCCTTCCGCGAAGGTCGAGTCCTGTACTTCGACGAGAAAACGTGGAAGGTGTCGCCGAAGGCCTTCAAGGCATAGGCCTCGTCGATACTCCGCCGCGCGTCAGTCTTGGAAAAGGTTCGTCTGCAGGAATTCGTTGCGGAACTTGCCCTTGGGATCGAACTTGGAGGCAAGCTGCACGAATTCCTGCATCTTCGGATACCTGGACCGAAGCACGCGCGGCGCAATCGTGAACAGCTTCCCCCAATGAGGACGGACCTGATAGGGCGAAAGCTCCCGTTCGATCACCGGCAGCAATCTTCTCACCGCTGGCCAGTCCGGCTTCCAAGTGAAGTGGATCGCCACACCTGACTGTCCATAACACGGGCTCATCCACAGATCGTCTGCCGCGACGGTACGAATCTCGGAGATAAACAGGTGCGGGCCCACCTGATCGCGAAGGCGTTCCACGGCGAGAATGGCGTCCATCGCGTTGCGCCTCGGCACGAAATACTCCGCCTGCAGTTCCTTGCCGGCGCTGGGGGTGAAGCCCATCCGGAAGTGGGGCAGGCGATCGAACCACGGACCGGGAACTCCCATCTGTTGTGTGCAGTTTTCCGCCGACAGTTCCACAATCGGGTGAAGGTCACGTTTCGCGAGTGTGGCTCCGAAAAACTCAGCCGGCGCGGCGAACGGACGCGCCGCGTCCACACGCGTCTTGATCCACACCTCACTCACCATTCCCTTCTGCCAGTCGGTAAACAGACTCACACTGTAGCCGCTCGATTGAATCGCATCGAAATGCTGCTTCAACTGGGTCATCGGCATGTTCTGATAAACATACTGCCGCACCGTATAGGTCGGCTCGATCGCAAGAGTCACTCGTGTGATGACGCCAAGAGAGCCAAGGCCGACAACTGCGCCCCGAAACACGTCGCCGTCTGATTGACGAGATAGTTTCACCACGTCTCCTGCTGCAGTCACCAGCTCCATCGCCGACACTGCCGTTGCGAGATTACCGATGGTCTCGCCCGAACCGTGTGTCGCCGTGCTGCACGCGCCCGCCACCGAAATATGCGGAAGCGAAGCGAGATTGTGAAGAGCAAATCCTTTCTCGTGAAGCAAAGGACTCAACTGACCGTACTTCAACCCCGCGTCCACCGTCACCGTTCGTGAGCGTTCGTCAACCGCGACTCTGTCCGGCGATGACTTGAGTGTCAGGAAGTTGTGCCGGCTGTCGGCGATCGTATTGAAGCAGTGGCGCGACCCAAGCACCTTCCATTTCTCTTGCGACGATAACAGGGAGCGCAGTTCGTCGACAGTACCGGCTTCACTCAGCCGGTTCGTGCCATACGTAAGATTGCCGGCCCAGTTCCGAAGCGGCCCAAGCGCCGGCTGCGCGCCCACTGCCTCCGTGACGGGACCAGCGGCCGCCGCCGTGAGAAGTTTTAGAAAAGTGCGTTTAAGCATGTTGGCCTGAAGGATCATATCAGACGAGCAAATCCAGCAGCTTCCTAACCAGCCCTCAAACAGAAGCCGCGTTCTGCCTGCCCATCACCGATTGCATTCCGGCGGAAATCACTTCCTGCGCCCGTAAGCCGTCGCGATGCGACGTAGGGAACGGCTGCCCCGACCGGCAGCATTCGATGAAAGCAAGTACTTCCGCTTTGTAAGCCGCGCCGAATCGATCCACAAACTCGGGAACGTTCGCGCCATAATCCCGCGCTTCGAAACTCCGAAACGCAATCGGCTCGCTCCGACCTCGACGCCCGTACGCCTCTACCACCACCGTTCGAAGCTTCTGGTCGAACCGGCCAACGTGAATATGACCCTCTTCACCGAAGAGGATCGTCTCCACGCGATAACCGGACACATGATTACGGCTCACCTGCACCTGCCCCACCGCGCCGCTCTCAAACCACACATACAATAAAGCGTCATCGAAATCCTCGTCGGACGTGGTCAGCGCGTGACTATAAAGCCGGGCCCCGATAGAAAGGCTCGAACGCGGGCTATCCCCCGTCAACCAAAGGATCTCGTCCACATTGTGAACGGACATGTCCGGCAGGATACCGCCGCTCTTGTACCCCTGCGGCGCCGGCCCGGAATCCTCAAGCGCCGAGTACACCTTGAACACACGCCCAATAGCTCCGGCTTCCATCAACTCCTTCGCGTACCGCAGAGGCTCATCGAACCTCCGTTGAAACGCGAGCATCAGTGCGTCAGGATGCTTCCTGTCCAACTCCTCCGCAAACGCCCGATCGCTCTCGAGCGTCCCCGTCAAGGGCTTCTCCATGAGCACTCGATGCCCCGTCTCGATCAGCATTGAGGCGTGCTCGAAATGATTCTCGGTCGGCGTCACCAGGACGACCGCGTCGCAGCATCGGGCATGCGCCAGCTCTGCCACGGAAGGAAAGATCGCCGCCTGCGATCCGATGCGGCCGGTGACCTCCCGCGCCAGATCTCCATTCAAGTCCGCCACCGCAACCAGCTCGCAGCCGCGCCCCTCGCCAGCGAGTTCCTGCACATGCAGCGCGTGCACACCGCCCATACGGCCTAAACCGGCCACCGCCACTCTGATGGGATTCGACATTCCGTCGAGTCTATATCAACCTCAGCCTTGCCCCGCAAGTAGAGCCCGAATCTCCGGCTTCGCCAGATCGGCCTTCACCACGGCCCTCGCGGGAAGATCCATCCGCGGAACGGGCGTAGCGCCCCTCAGCTTTTCCGCCAGTGCGCGCACCGACTCATACCCGATCCGAAACGCATCCTGCACCAGCATCACGTCGATCATCCCATCTTGCAACGCTTCCACGTGCGTCTTGCTCGTATCGAACGTGACCAATCGAACCTGGCCGGCCAACCGGCGGCCGCGCAGCGCTTGTATAGATCCAATCGAGCTGGCCTCGCTGGATGCAAAGATTCCGGACAGCTTGGGATGCGCAGTCAACATGTTTTCCGCGGCCGCAAGAGCGCGCGCCTCATCCGCCATTCCGAACTGTCGCGCCACAATTTGCACGCCCGGGAACTCGCGCTTCATCGTGGCCGCAAAGCCCTGCTCCCGTTGCACCGTGGACGTTCCGCCAGGTTTATGCATCACCATGCCAACCGATCCCGATCCGTTGAGCAGCCCCGCAAGCGTGCGCGCAGCCGTACAGCCTGCTTCATAGTTGTCTGTCGCGATGAAGCTCACAAAGCCCGCGGTATTCACGGCGGAATCGAACACCA
>DASQDN010000117.1:0-3780 GCA_035634155.1 Bryobacteraceae bacterium
GTAGCATCGAACACGACCGGGTAGCCGAGCTTCCGCATGATCACCAACCCGCGCATGTCCACCACTAGATTGTTGTAGCCGAACGAAGACCCGCGCTCGGTCAGCACAATGTCTTCATTCCCCGTGGAAGCAACCTTCTCCACCACGTGCCGCATATCGCCCGGCGCCACGAACTGCCCCTTCTTAACGTTGACCGTCTTACCCGTCCGACCCGCTGCTACCAGCAAGTCCGTCTGACGGCATAGAAACGCTGGAATCTGCAGAATATCCACGGCCTCCGCCGCAGCCTCCGCCTGATCCGGCGTATGAATATCCGTCAATACCTGGTAGCCCGCGCGCCGCAGTCCCGCAAGAATCCGCAGCCCTTCCTCCGGCCCCGGACCGCGATACGAATGCACGCTACTTCGATTGGCTTTATCGAAAGAAGCTTTGAAGATGAAGTCGCCCGCGATAGATCGAATGGAGGCAGCCAGCCAACGGCAATGCTCCTCGCTTTCAATCACGCATGGGCCTGCGATCAAGCCAAGCGGCTTGCCCGTCCCAAAACTAACCGGCATGCGAATATTCGCGAGCGGCGATGTTGCGCTTTTGCTCGCGATGCTTCCACGACGCTCCCACAAACGCGCTGAACAGCGGGTGCGGCTCGAGCGGCTTCGACTTGAACTCAGGATGGAACTGGCATCCCAGATACCAGGGATGATTCGCGATCTCGCAGATTTCGACGTAAACTCCGTCGGGAGTCTGTCCGGTTAGCTTCAGCCCGTTGCTGGTGAGAATCGCTTCGAACTCGCGATTGAACTCATAACGATGGCGGTGACGCTCGCTGATCTCTTCCGCGCCGTACGCCGCGCGCGCGAAGCTCCCTTCCGCCAGCCGGCACGGGTACGCGCCTAACCGCATCGTTCCCCCGAGCTCATCCACTCCCTTCAACTCACGAAGCTTGTAGATGACGCGGTTCACCGTCGCGGGATCGAATTCCGTCGAGTTCGCCGTCTCCAAGCCGCACACGTTGCGCGCATATTCGATAACCAGCGTCTGCATGCCAAGGCAGATCCCGAAATACGGCACCTTCTCTTCGCGAGCATAGCGGATCGCGTGGATCATTCCCTCCACGCCGCGCTTCCCGAACCCGCCGGGCACCAGGATGCCGTCGTAGCGCTCCAGCCGCGACTTGCACTCGGGCCATACAAGCTGCTCGGCTTCGATCCAGTCGATGTTCACCTTCACATCGTGCGCAAGCCCGCCGTGCAGCAGCGACTCTTTCAGGCTCTTGTACGAGTCCTCGTACTCGACATACTTGCCCACCAGCCCGATGGTGACCTCACCCGTCGGCGCCTTCATGCGCCGAACCATGTCGCTCCACCGGGTCAGATCGCGCGGGGGCGACTCGCGATTGAGAAGCCGCAGGCACAAATCATCCACGCGCTGCTCCGCGAATACGATCGGCACTTCATAAACCGACTTCACGTCGCGCGCCGTGATTACGCCCTCCACTTCCACGTCGCAGAAGAGCGCGATCTTTTCTTTCACTTCATCGGCGAGCGGACGCTCAGACCGGCACAACAGAATATCGGGCTGAATACCGAGCGCGCGCAGTTCCTTCACGCTGTGCTGCGTCGGCTTCGTCTTCATCTCCTGGGCCGCGGCGATCCAGGGGACCAGCGTGACATGGACAAAGATCGCGTTTTCGCGGCCCACCTCATGACGCATCTGGCGGATCGCTTCCACAAACGGCAGAGACTCGATATCCCCAACCGTGCCGCCGATCTCGACAATCGCGACGTCGGTATCCGCCGCCACCTTCCGGATGGCAGCCTTGATTTCGTTGGTGACATGAGGGATCACCTGCACTGTCTTGCCGAGGTAGTCGCCCCGCCGCTCACGGGCAATGATGGTCTCGTATATTCGCCCCGAGGTCAGGTTGTTGCTTTGCGTCAGCTTGGCATGTGTAAAGCGCTCGTAGTGGCCCAGGTCGAGGTCGGTTTCCGCGCCGTCGTCAGTGACGAACACTTCACCGTGCTGAAACGGGCTCATGGTGCCTGGATCGACGTTCAGATACGGATCCAGCTTCTGCAGGTTCACCCGCAGACCGCGGCTCTCCAGCAGACAGCCGATACTGGCCGCCGCGATGCCTTTACCTAAAGAAGAAACCACGCCGCCTGTGACGAATATGTACTTAGCCATTTATGCTTACGCCCGGAAGGGAAATGGAAGCTGCAAACAGTTTTGACACCCGCTCGAAATCCTCAGGCGTATCCACGCCCAGGGATTCATACTCGGTTTCAGCCACTCGGATGGGGAAACCGTTCTCCAGTGCACGCAACTGCTCCAGGCGCTCGGCCTGTTCCAGCGGGCCTACCGGAAGGTCCGAGTAACTTAACAGAAACTCACGACGATAAACATATAGACCGATGTGCTTAAACCGCGTCAAAGAATCCAGAGACGTTTCGCGAACGAACGGGATGGGCAGGCGCGAGAAATAGATCGCCCGGCCATACAGGTCTGTTATGACTTTGACGACATTAGGGTTAGACAGGTCGGCCGGGTCCGATATGCGCTTCATCAACGTGCCCATCGGCACGTCTTTTTCATCGGCGACGGTCAGGATGGCAGCGTCGATGGCGGCCGGATCGATTAACGGTTCATCGCCCTGGATATTTACGATGATTTCAGCCGCATCCGCTGAGGCGATCTCGGCCACTCGATCCGTACCCGAAGGGTGGTCACCACGCGTCATCCTTACTGGCGCCCCAAACGATCGTGCGGCATCCGCGATACGCGCGTCATCTGTAGCAATAATGACTTGTGTAAGATACCGGGCTGCACGCGCCCGTTCAAAGACGTGTTGCAGCATCGTCTTACCGGCGATGACAGCGAGAGCTTTACCTGGGAAGCGAGACGACGCGAACCTGGCTGGAATTACACCCAGAATCCGGGTAGGCACGTTCGATCATAACACGAAACTAACCCCTGTTATACTAAGGTCGTCAGAGCTGAGACGCTGGGAGACATGGTCGTGAAATCTCGCGTGATGTATCCTCTTTCCGGCCTCCTTCTCATGACGGCATTGGCCGTTCTCGGCGCCGAAGAAAAGAACTCAAAGGATGCGAAACCCGGTGTTCCCGCGC
The DNA here is from genome assembly GCA_035634155.1 of Bryobacteraceae bacterium. Lineage (GTDB taxonomy): Bacteria > Acidobacteriota > Terriglobia > Bryobacterales > Bryobacteraceae > DASQDN01. Next base: position 3,129 of record DASQDN010000117.1, read on the forward strand.
CTGAACCGAGGGTGAACATCGAGCCGCGAATCCGTCCCTCTCGTGAGCCTGAAGATCCCGCGACCCGGCGTGAAACGAGCATCCGCGTTGAGACTCAGCTTGTCCTGATCAATGTGACGGTCACCGATCCGATGAACCGATTCGTCACGGGCCTCGAAAAAGAACATTTCCGGCTGACGGAAGAAAAGGCCGAGCAGACGATCACGCAGTTCTCCAGCGAAGATGCGCCGCTCAGCGTTGGCCTGGTATTCGATGCCAGCGGAAGCATGGGCAGCAAGCTGTCACAATCGCGTGAAGCCGCCGCGCAGCTATTCAAAACGGCAAATCCGGAGGACGAGTTCTTCCTGGTGCAGTTCAATAACCGGCCGGAGTTGACCGTCGGCTTCACCAACAGCACCGAAGAGATTCAGAACCGCCTCACCTTTACCCAGGCTAAGGGCCGAACCGCGCTGCTCGACGGCGTGTATATGGCCATGAACCACATGAAAAAGGCGAAGAATCCTCGTAAAGCCATCATTATCTTGTCCGATGGCGGGGACAACAGCAGCCGCTATACCGAGAGCGAAGTTCGCAATCTGGTGCGCGAAGCCGATGTCCAGGTCTACGCAATCGGAATCTTCGAATCCATCGGTGGACGTTCGCGAACGGCCGA
>DASQDN010000118.1:0-27556 GCA_035634155.1 Bryobacteraceae bacterium
GGAACTTGCACTGTCCCCACCGCCTGCGTTCTATCAATGAGCTCGCCGAGCTCAAATCAGGAACTTCTTTCATGAACACGGCGACGTAAGCTGTTCGACAGGCGGAAAAAAGTACAGTCGTATTGAAAGTGATACGGCTCACCAGGTGATGAATGCGTATTGAGCGGATTCGCGACATTCAAGGTCCGAATGTTTACAGCCATGATCCCGTCCTAGTCATGACACTAGACCTCGAGGACTTGGCAGGCAAGGAAAGCTACGAGGTACCCGGCTTTATCGACCGCCTCCTGATCACCCTTCCCGGTGTGAAGGAGCATTACTGCGGTTTAGGTCGGCCAGGCGGGTTCGTCGAACGGCTCGTTGAGGGGACATGGTTCGGACATATAGTGGAGCACGTCGCCCTTGAACTCAGCGATGCGCTCGAAATATCTGTAAATCGCGGTAAGACGGTTTCATCCGGAGTTCCCGGCAAGTTCTTAGTCGCGGTCACGTATAAGTCCGAACCCGGGATGCGATTCTTGCTCGAGGTGGCCGTCGAGCTGGTACAGGCCCTCGTTGACAACACGCCCTACCCACTGCAGGAACGGATACAGGAAGGCCGCGGCATCGTCGAACGAGCTGCGTTCGGCCCGAGCACCTACGCGATCGTTTCCGCTGCCGAGCGCCGCAAGATCCCCTTTGAGCGCCTGGAGGACGGCCTTGTGAGGCTCGGCTACGGCAACCGCATGCGTTACATTCAAGCGGCCGTGAGCGGACAAACCAGCGCCGTTGCGGTCGATATCGCGGGTAACAAGCAGCTCACGCGTCAACTCCTGGAACAGGCAGGGCTGCCGGCGCCCGCCGGACGCATCGTCCGCTCACCGGAAGAGGCCATCGACGTGGCGCGGGACTTCGGAGGTCCTGTCGTCGTAAAGCCACTTGATGGAAATCAAGGTAAGGGCGTCTCCTTGAACCTGTCTGACCCTGCGGACATCGCGACAGCGTACAAAGCTGCTTGTGAGTATTCGCGATACGTCGTCGTCGAGCGACTTGCCAGGGGACGCGACTATCGCGTGATCGTCATCAATGGCCGCCTTATAGCTGCGAGCGAGAAGACTCCCGCGCATGTCACGGGCGACGGTCAGCACACAATTCGCGAACTCGTCGACATTGCCAATCAGGATTCCAGGCGCGGAGACAACCACTCGAAACCGCTGAGCAAGATCTCCTGGGATGCCATCGTCGAGGCATTTCTAGCGAGGTCGGGACGAACCACAGACACGATTCCGGCTGCGGGCGAAACGGTTCTGCTGCGCGAAAGCGCGAATCTGTCCACTGGAGGCGAGGCACGCGACGTAACCGATGATGTACATCCGGAGATTGCGGAGATGTGCGAGCGCGCGTCTCGTGTGATCGGCCTGGACATCTGCGGAATCGACCTGGTCACACCCGACATCAGCCAGCCGTGGAGCGGAGAAGGCGGCATCATCGAATTGAATGCCGCGCCCGGCCTCCGGATGCACCACCATCCGGCGAGCGGAAAGCCCCGAGATGTTGGAGCCGCCATCGTCGACATGCTCTTCCCCGATGGGTCGGACGGCCGCGTTCCCATCGTTTCCATCACGGGGACGAACGGCAAAACGACAACCACCCGCATGATGGGCCACGTCTTCTGCGCCACCGGCAAAACCGTTGGCATGACGACGACCGACGGCATTTGGATCAACTGCAGGGAAATCGCGCGCGGTGACATGACCGGTCCGTGGTCGGCCCGAGTGGTCCTCCACGACCCTTCCGTGGAGGTCGCCGTGCTCGAAACCGCGCGCGGTGGCATCGTCCGCTCCGGCCTGGGATATGACTGGTCGGACATCGCCGTTCTCACCAACGTGGATGCTGACCACCTGGGGCAGGACGGAATCGAAACCGTAGACGACGTCCTCAGGATTAAATCCCTGGTGGCCGAGCGTGTTCGTGAAGGCGGTGTTCTCGTCCTCAATGCCGATGACGAGCGATTAAGTCGTCTTCCAGAGAACCCGCGCATCAGTCGCATCCCCCGTCAGATCATCTTCTTTTCGCTGGAACCCAACAACCCCGTGGTGGGTCGTCACCTTGCTGCCGGCGGCGCCGCCTATATCCTGAAGGGCGATTGGATCGAAGAGCATAATGGCGACGTATCCCGCCGGCTCGTCCGAGCTTCCGAACTCCCGTTCACTTTTCAAGGAACTGCGGAGTTCCAGGTGGCGAACGCAATGGCATGTATCGCCGCCTGCCGCGCTGCCGGAGTCGCGATCGAGACCATCGTATCCGCGTTGATGGCGTTCAACAACGGCGCACAGAACGAAGGCCGTGTGAACGTATACCGGTATCGAGATGCGCTGGTGGTGCTGGACTACGGCCACAACACGCACGCTATCGCAGCCATCGCGCGGATGGTGAAGCGATGGGGGGCCAATCACAGCACCGCCGTCCTCGGCCTGCCCGGCGATCGCACCAATAGTCTCATCGCCGATGCTGCAAACGCTACCGCCCAAGCTTTCGATCGCATTCTCATCCGCGAGGATCTCGACCTTCGCGGGCGACAACCCGGCGAGGCGGCATCGCTAATTGAAGCGGCAGTTCTTGCGCATTCTCATGCACGCGATACCGAAGTTGTATTGGATGAACTCACTGCGGTAGCACGAGCGCTGGAACGCGCCGAACCAGGCGAAGCGGTGGTTATCTTCTGCGATCGCAAGCACGAGGTAACACAGCTCATCGGCGAACTCGGAGCCGAACCGTGCGACGATCCAGCTTGGATTCGTAACGTCGCTCATCACGATGAAACGATTCCCGCCTGACATGCTGACGCTCATCGTGAACGGGGAGTTGTACGGCCCCCAGCCGTTGGGGGCGAAAGTGCTAACAGTCTGTGGAACGTCGATCGCTCACATCGGCGATGTCGATGTGGCCGCCCTGGATCGGTCGCACGTTCCCTACGAGGTAATCGACGCCTCCAACTGCATCGTCGCTCCCGGCATCATTGATCCCCACGAGCACCTGATCGGCGGCAGCGGCGAGGAAGGCTTCAACTCGCAAACGCCGGAGATCACGTTGCGGGAGATCGTCTCCGCCGGTATAACCACCGTGGTCGGCTGTCTCGGCTCTGACACAACCACGCGCACAATGGAAGGTCTGCTCGCCAAGGCCAAGGGTCTGCGGCAGGACGGCGTCACAACATATCTATGGTCCGGCGGGTACGATGTGCCTCCCGTGACGCTCACGGGTTCCCTGCGCCGCGACATGCTGCTGATTGAGGAGGTTATCGGAGCCGGCGAAGTCGCCATCAGCGACAAACGATCGTCAGCGCCTTCGACAGCCGAGCTGGCCAGAATCGTGAAAGCGAGCTACGTCGGTGGAACTCTGACCGGGAAAGGCGGCGTAACTCATTTCCACGTGGGCGAAGAGCCGTCGCGGCTCGCGCCCTTGCGCGAGTTGTTGGACGATTATCACGCTCAACCCGAGTGGCTCTACCCAACCCATATCAACCGCACCTCCGAGTTGATTCGCGAAGCGGCCGAATTAACCAATCTCGGTGTCACCGTCGATATGGACACCGTTGATCTGGACGCAGCCAAGTGGCTCCCCTGCTTCCTAGACGCAGGCGGCAACCCCGAGCGCCTCACCTTCTCCTCCGACGCTGCCGTAAACAGCCCGGCGAGCCTTTGGAGCGAATTGCGCAATTGTATTCAGCAGCAGATCATCGATCTTCCGCGCGCACTCTCATTCGTTACGATCAATACCGCCCGCGTGCTGCGTCTTCCGTTGAAAGGGCGCATTGAGGTCGGTTGCGATGCGGATCTCCTAATCATGGACAAGCAGTCAATGCAGATTCGGGATGTAATCGCGCTCGGCACGCCGCTGCTGCGAGCCGGAGAATTACAAAAGGAGGAGAAGTCGATGGCGAGCAGCAATCGTACTATCCAACTATATGGCGCAAAAACGGAATAAAGCCGCTCTCATAGCAGTCGGAGGCCACGAGGACAAGACGCGAGACAAACAGATCCTCCGCAAGGTGGTCGAAAGTCTGCGCGTAAAAAAGGTCGTCGTCGCCACCGTTGCCAGCAGCGTGGCCGACGAGATGTGGCGAGACTACCGAAAGGCCTTTGGCGCCCTCGGTGTCGAGACGGTCCATCTCAAGATCCAAGCGCGCACCGACGCTACCGACGATCCACGCCTCGATCTGCTGGAAGGAGCGGGTGGGCTCTTCTTCACTGGCGGCGATCAGGTTGCGATCACAGCTAAGATGGGCGGCACTATACTCTGCGAGCGCATGCATGAGCTGCACCAGCAAGGCAAGCTTGTTGTCGCCGGAACCTCCGCCGGCGCTTCCGTGCTCACCGAAACCATGGTAGTTTCGGGCGCTGACGAGAAGAGCCACCGCGCCGGTTCGGCTTTGCTAATGGCGCCGGGACTCGGATTCCTCCCCGGCACAGTGATCGATCAGCATTTCGCCGAACGGGGCCGAATCTCCCGTTTGCTCGGCATCGTGGCGCAAAACCCTAGAACGCTCGGCATCGGAATCGACGAAAACACTGCCATCGTCGTCGAGGGCGACACGTTCGAGGTGGTCGGAGAAGGCGCAGTGTACGTCCTGGATGGTCGACCCATCACTCACACGAACCTGAACGAGCAGGAGGCCGACAAAACAATATCCGTCTTCGACGTGCGCGTCCACGTCCTCAGTCATGGCGATCGCTATCAAATGGAGGCCCGCCGGCCCGAAGCCCCCAAGGGAAGTGAGGTTCCAGCCGAAAGTGCCTGACACCAGCACGCATGGTCCGCCCGGCACTCTCGTGATGGTAGGCGGCAACGAGGACAAAGTAGGCAGCCGCTTGATTCTGACTGAACTGGCGCGGCTCACCGGCAACGGCCGGCTGGAGGTGGCAACACTCGCCAGTGAGGAGCCCGATGTTCAGTGGCAAACCTATTCGCGACTGTTCCGCGAATTTGGGGTCCGCGACGTCGTGCATCTCCGCGCCGAAACGCGCGACGAGCTCATCGAGCCCGCGCCAATCGCCCTCTTCGAAGGGGTGACCGGAGTGTTTTTCACGGGCGGCGACCAGCTAAAAATCACCACCAAATTGGGCGGAACTCCAATCTACGATCGGGTGCGCGCTCTCTATAAACAGGAGGGCGGGTTGATAGCCGGCACATCTGCCGGAGCCGCGGCAATGGGCCAGATGATGCTGATGTCCCCCGATGCTGAAGGCACCGAGAAGCACAAACTCGGCCGGGCTTTCATCATGGCGCGCGGCCTCGGCTTCACGCGCGACATGGTGATCGATCAACACTTTGCGCAGAGAGCACGCATTGAGCGCCTTCTCGGCGCCATGGCGGAGAATCCTGGCGTTCTCGGTGTCGGGATCGATGAGGACACAGCCATCGTCGTGAATGGTCCCATGTTCCGCGTGATCGGTTCCGGCGCCGTTTACGTGGCCGACGGAAGCCACATCTCCTACACCAACGCGACACAAGGTCGCCCTGACAAGACGCTTTGCCTCTTCGATGTTCGCTTGCACGTGCTTAGTCACGGTTCATGCTTCCACATGGCACAACGAAAGCCCTCGCTGGAGACCTTCAAAGACTAATTACCACCCGAAAACTCACCGGCTACCAAACCTATTGACTGCTAACCTAGCTCATGCTAACCTAGCACCAGCTAACTTAGCAGTCACTAGATGTCAACCGTCAAGCTAGTCCCTAACAAACCCAGAATGACCTCGGACGAGCGCCGGGCCGCGATTCTGCACGCCGCTCTCCGCCTCTTCGCCGAGAAAGGCTTTCGTGGCACCACCACCCGTGAACTTGCGGCGGCTGTGGGTGTAACCGAGCCTGTCCTGTACGAGCACTTCCGCACCAAACGCGACCTTTACAGCGCGATTATCGAGGAGAAGGCCAGCGGCGGCATGGTTACCTTGCAGGCGCTGCGCGACCGCTACGACGCGGCCCCGGATGACGTCGGCTACTTCACCGCGCTGGGCGAAGCCATCATCGACTGGTACACCAGGGACCCGACCTTTATTCGATTGCTTCTCTTCAGCAACCTCGAAGGTCATGAACTGAAGGAACTCTTCCACGAGCGCAGTCACGATCTGTTCGCCATCATCACGGAGTACATCGACCGCCGCATCGGGGAAGGCGCTATGCGCCCGGTGGATTCCGCCGTAGCCGCCCGGTCGTTCTTCGGCATGGTCGCTCATTACGCGCTGACGGGACTTGTCTTCGGTTGCGCGCCATTTGCCAAGCAGCCCAAGGAGGTCGTTAACGAAATGGTCAAAATCTTCATGCACGGCATGTGCACAGCAGAGGCAAAACAATGAACCCCCGCATCTTCGGACCCCTCGTCATTGCCGCCGGTCTCGCGCTGGCTGGTTGCTCCGGCAAGCACGAACAAGCGGAAGCGGCCACCACCAAGGCTCCAGAGCCCATTCAAATCACTACTGCGGCCGCCGAATCGCGGAAGCTCGATAAATCCATCGCAGTCACCGGTTCACTTCATCCCGACGAGTCGGTTGCCGTCGGCGCTGAGGTTCCTGGCCGCGTCTCCGCCATCCATGTCGACTTTGGCCAAAGCGTGCGTAAGGGCCAAGTCATCGCCGAACTCGACAAGCAGGAGTTGACGCTGGCTCTCGACCGAAGCAAGGCCGCGCTCGCCCAGGCCCTGGCCCGACTGGGACTCGATCCCGGACAGGAGAACGTGCGGCCCGACACCACCCCCGCGATTCGCCAGGCTACAGCCCAGATGGAAGACGCCAAATCGAAGTTTGAGAATGCGTCGCGCCTGGTGAAAACCGGCGACATCTCGCAGGAACGCTTCACCGAAGTCCAGAAGGTGTACCAAAGCCGCCAGGCCGCTCTCGACGCCGCTCGCGACGACGCCCGGACGCTGATCGCCAGCGTGCAAGCCTTGCAGGCGGAAGCCAAGCTGGCGCAAAAGCGCCTCAACGACGCGACCGTGCGAGCTCCGTTCGACGGCTCGGTCGAGCAGCGCCTCGTTTCGCCGGGCGCTTACCTGAAGGAAAACACGCCTATTCTGACGCTGGTCAAAACCAACCCGCTGCGCCTTCGCGTCGATCTGCCCGAGTCCGCGGTTTCGGTCGCCAAGACCGGGGCAACGCTGACGTTCACAACTGACGCGGCGCCGGGTGAAACCTTCACAGCGATCGTGCGCCAACTCAACCCCTCGGTTGACGAGAAGTCCCGGACCCTCGTGGTCGAAGCCCGCATCCCGCGCAACGATCCGCGCCTGCGCCCCGGCATGTTCGTCCAGGTCCAGCTTTCGATGCAAAAAGCCGCCGAGGTAGTCATGGTGCCGAAGAACGCCATCTACACGGTCGCCGGACTCAACAAATTGTTTGTGATCCGCGAGGGCCGCACGGTCGAGCAGAAGATCGCCCCGGGTCAGGAACTCGAGGGCTGGGTGGAAGTGCCTCATGACGCCGTCAACCCTGGCGAGCAAGTCGCTACCAGCGCGCTTGCACAGCTTGTCACCGGCACACCCGTAAGGACCAGCGGCTCTACGGCGGCCGCTCCGCAGACGAAGGCTGATTAACGACGAGAACTCATCATGCAGAAACTCGCAGAGATCTGTATCCGCCGGCCTGTCTTCGCGACCATGCTGATCATGGCGCTTGTAGTGCTCGGCCTCGACTCCTATCGCAAGTTGGGTGTCGATCTTTTCCCGAAGATCGATCTCCCGGTCGTCACCGTCACCACCACGCTCCGCGGCGCTGCGCCGGAAGAAGTGGAGACACAAGTCTCCAAGCGCATCGAAGAAGCCGTGAACACCATCAGCGGCATTGACGATCTCCGATCCACCTCCGCTGAAGGCATCTCGATCGTGGCCGTCCAGTTCGTGCTGGATAAGGACCCAGAGGTAGGCGCGCAGGAGATCCGAGACAAGATCAACCGCATCCTCCCGGACTTGCCTCAGGATGCCGACCCGCCGGTGATCGAAAAGGTCGCCACGGATGCCTCGCCCATTCTGAACGTCGCGGTATCGTCACCGCGCGACTTGCGGGAAACCACCAAGATTGTCGATGACCAGATCAAGAAGAACATCGAATCCCTTGGGGGCGTTGGCCAGGTTCGATTTGTCGGTGAACGCGAGCGCCAGATTCAGGTATGGCTCGACGGCGAGAAACTCTACTCCTACAACCTCAACGTGGAGCAAATCCGAGCGGCCCTTGCGGCCCAGAACGTCGAAGTGCCCGGCGGTCGTGTCGACCAGGGCGCGCGTGAGCTTTCGCTGCGTACCATGGGCCGGGTCGGGCAACCCAAGGATTTCGAGCGCATCGTCGTCGCCAACGTCGGCGGCCGCCCCATTCGCATCTCCGATATCGGTCACGTCGTCGACGGCTACCAAGAGCCGCGATCGATGGCGCGCCTGAACGGAACACCTGCCGTCGTGCTGGAAATCCGCAAGCAGGCGGGCACAAATACGCTGACCGTCATCCAGACCATCAAAGACCGCATCACCGCGCTTCAGCAGACGATGCCGGCCGATTTCAAGATCACGTATACCCGCGATCAATCCAAGTTCATATCGGACTCGTTCCACGCTGTGCAGGAGCACCTCATCCTGGGCGGCATCCTCGCGGCTTTCATCGTGTTTCTCTTCCTGCGCAATTGGCGATCCACCATGATCGCGGCCGTCGCAATCCCGACGTCCATCGTAGCCACCTACACCTTGATGCACGCGATGGGCTTCACCCTGGACCAGATCACCATGCTAGCGCTGGTGCTGATGGTCGGCATCGTCATCGACGACGCGATCGTCGTGCTGGAGAATGTCTTCCGCTTCATGGAAGAAAAGAAGCTGACGCCGATGGAAGCAGCCCTCATGGGCACGCGTGACATCGGTCTGGCGGTGCTCGCAACCACGCTGAGCCTGGTCATTATCTTTCTGCCCGTGGCCATGATGAGCGGCATCGTCGGCAAGTTCATGTCGAGCTTCGGCTATACCGCAGCCTTCGCGGTGATGGTGTCGATGCTTGTCAGCTTCACGCTTACTCCCATGCTTAGCGCCCGCTTCCTGCGGCCCTCTGACGGCGGGCACGACACCAAGGACTCCAAGTTCTTTAAGCGGTTCTCAGTGCCGTACGGCAAGATGCTTCGCTGGTCCATGACTCATCGCTGGGCGATCGTAGGCCTATCCATCGCGGTCTTCCTCACCACCATCCCGCTCTTCATGCTGGTGGGCAAGAATTTTTTGCCTCAGGATGATCAAAGCGCCTTCGAGATCACGTTGAAGCTCCCACCCGGCTCTTCACTCGAAGGTTCCAGTGAGTACGTGCGCCAGCTTGAAGCGGAAGTGAAGTCGCTCCCCGGTCTTCGCGACATGCTCACGGTGCTTGGCGCCGACCAGCGCCGGCAGGTGGATCGCGGCTCCATTCTCGTGGAACTCGTCGATCCTAAAGAGCGTGAGAAAACACAAAACGACCTCATGCTGATGGCGCGCGAGCGACTCACGAAGTTCAAGGATCTAACGATCGGCGTCCAGCAGCCTGCCTTAATTCAGGGCGCCGGCTCAACGGCCGAGTTGCAGTTCTTCCTCCAGGGACCTGACTTGGCACAGCTTGAGAAATACGCGCAGCAGGTGAAGACACGTCTCGCGCAAATGCCCGGTGTGACTGACCTTGATAGTTCCTACGAAGCTGGTAAGCCCGAGCTTCGCGTCATTGTCAACCGCGACAAAGCGGCTGACCTCAACGTCAATGTGGCCTCCATCGCGAATGCGATGCGCGTACTGGTTGGCGGCGACGACCAGGTCACAACGTATCGCGAAGGGGATGACCGCTACGATGTGCAGCTTCGCGTGCAAAAAGAATTTCGCGATTCGCCGCAAGCCCTGGAGCGTCTCTACGTGCCATCGGCTTCTCTCGGCAACGTGGCCATGTCGAATGTCGCCACGGTCGAGCCGGCCACCGGCCCGACGCAGATTGAACGCTACAACCGGCAGCGCCAGATCCTTATCACGGCCAACCTCGTGAAGGGGCAAGCGCTCAGCAACGTACTCACCGTGCTCGATGAAACCATCAAGGGCCTGAACATGCCCACGGGTTACTCCACCGGACTCGTCGGCCAGTCGAAGGAGTTCGGTCGAGCCGCCAGCAACTTCGTTATCGCGTTCATACTCTCGATCGTGTTCATGTATATGGTGCTCGCAGCCCAGTTTGAGAGCTTCATCGACCCGATCACGATTCTTCTCAGCTTGCCGCTATCAGTGCCCTTCGCGCTGCTATCGCTCCTGCTGATGGGCGAGAACTTCTCGGTCATCTACTCGTCGGTCGGCATCCTGGTATTGTTCGGCATCGTGAAGAAGAACTCGATTCTTCAGATCGATCACATCAAGAGTCTGCGCGCGGAAGGCATGCCCCGCATGGAAGCGATTTTTGAAGGCTGTATGGACCGTCTGCGTCCGATTCTGATGACCACCGCGGCGCTTGTGGCGGGTATGATCCCGCTCGCGCTTGGCGGAGGAGCGGGGTCGGGATCTCGCCGCACCGTAGCCATTGTCGTGATTGGAGGACAAACGTTGTGTCTCATCCTGACGCTGCTTGTCACTCCGGTTGCCTATTCATTGTTCGACGATCTTGCGAATTCGCCCGTGTGGGGACGGATGCGCGAACGCTTGGGCGCAGGCGCCCTGAGGACCCGGCGTTTAGCTACTGGTTGGACGAGCCTGCTTCGGTAGGCGCGCTCGAAACATAGAGGACATTGTCATGAATCGAAGACTCTCTGTCTTAATCGCCCTAAGTCTGTCCGTGTGCTTCGCGCAGGAGCAGCAACAGCAGCAGCAACAGCAGCAGCCGCAACCGAGTTCGGAGATGCGTACATTCCCGGATCCGGCCGCTCCGGCGCGGGTTGGCGTCGGCATCACACAGCGGCAGCTCAGCCTCGAAGACGCTATCCAGATGGCGTTGTCCAACAATCTCGACATCGACATCCAACGGACCAACCGATCCACGGCCGAGACCAATGTCAACGTTGCGCGAGGCTTCTTCGATCCCACGTTTCGTTGGACGCCGTTGCTCGAAACGCGCAACACGCCGGCGGGTTCGGTTCTGCAGGGAAGTAGCGGCAAGCTCACCGACAAAGGCTTCGTCAACAACTTCTACTTGCAGCAGCGGCTGCCGAAATGGGGTTCGCTCGTGCAACTCGATTTTGAGAACTCACGGACCACGTCGACCAACCCGTTCCAATCGTTTAATCCGATTCTTAGCTCGCGTCTGCTGATCGGCTTCACTCAGCCGCTTTTGCGAGGCCGTCTGATCGACCGCGAACGCGCCCAACTCCGCATCAGCCAAAAGCAGGTGAATGCATCGAACATCGATCTCGAATCGCGCGTCATCGAGATCGTTGGGCGCGTCGAGCAGGCCTACTGGGATCTGGTCGCCGCGCGGCAAGCCGTGGCAGTCAGCCAAGACACCGTCAGTTGGGCACGCGAGCAGGTGGCCATCAATCAGCGCCTTATCAATGCGGGCACCTTGGCGCCTATTGAGCTCGCCGCCGCGGAAGCCGAGCTTCAGCGCCGCATGGACACCTGGTATACCAACATCGGCGCTCTTACCGAGATCGAGAACAATCTCAAGACCCTCATCGCGCCCGAGCGAGTGGCCTCTATTTGGAACGATGAGATCATCCCGACCGAAGTGCGTACCGTTGCCGAGCCGCAGGCCGACGACCTGCGCGAGGCTGTCCAAACCGCGCTCAAGCGCCGTCCCGAACTTCGCGGGATAGGCGTACAACGTGAGATCAACGACGTGCAGAAGGATCTCAATGCCGACCTGCAAAAGCCTCAGGTGAACTTCGTCGGACAGTATTGGCTCAGCGGATTGGGCGGCACGGTAAACAACATAACGAACCCATTCAGCGAATCGAGCGCCGCGCAGATCCAGCGACTGAATGACCTCTCTGTCCGTCTCGGCCTGCAGCCGCTGCCGACTGGTTCTCTTGGCGGCGCTCCACCCGATTTCCTCGTCGGCAACTACGGCACAGCACTCGGAAATCTGTTCGGCGGACGATACCAGTCGTTCCAGGTAGGACTCTCGCTCGACTTCAACTTCCGCAACCGCTCGGCCAATGCCAACTATAGCCAGACGCTAATCAACGAGAAGAGGCTCGGCCTCGAGAAGGCGCGCGCAGAACAGGTGATCGAGGCCCAGGTGCGAAACGCGCTGCAAGGCATTCAAACGGCCCGCCAGCGAATCGCTGCCGCCAAGGCCAGCGCCCGAGCTGCGCGCGAAAAGCTCGAAAGCGAGCAGCGCCTTTATCAGACCGGCGAGTCCACCAACTTCCTCGTGCTGACACGCCAGAATGAATACGCCGACTCGCGCCGTCGTGAAGTGGTGGCTCGACTCGACTTTAACAAGAGTGTCAGCCGCCTCCAACAGGCGGTGGGCACTACGCTCTCCACGTATGCGATCAGCGTGAAGTAGCCTTGCGAGGAGCGAACAACAGCCCGGACCAGGTGGCGTCGATTGCACACACTTTGTAGTCGACCCACCCGAGTCCGAGCCCGAAGTTGCGCACCGCGTCTTCGTTCAAGTCGGACCGAACCCCGGATGCTTTTTTCGGCCACGCGATCCACAGCCGTGTCTTCTCATCGGCCCGCTGAATCGCTTTCGGAAATCGTGCTTCCAGTTCCGCCTGCGTTGTCGTAAACACCACCAGCACATCCGGCCTCCCGGCGTGCGCGAACGCCGCGCCTTCAGGCAAAGCCCCAAGCGTCTCCTCAAATGAATCGGGAGCGCCGATCGCCATCACCCGAAACCCACCCATGATGCCGAGCTTCTTCGGCAGCGGCGTACCTGAATAACCTGCGGACGTCCGTACACGTGTCGCCACGACTGTTGGCAAATGGTCGATGTCCCGCCCCGCGCGATCCCTGTCAGTAAAGACCGCATCCGGCACAGCCGCCCTCACAGTGCCAGTCTTCACTGGATCTCCTTCGATATACACCAGCGGTAGCGTCTTGGTGGCCGCATATCCGCGAAGCGCCATGCCGACTTCTTTGCCGTGCGATGCAATCGCGCCAGGTCAATCACAACCGCGTCCGGCGGATCCTCCCGAACTGCGCGCAGCGACTTGTAGTTCTTCGGATCCAGATACTCTGCGGCACGACCAGCGCGGCGCAACCGATCGATTCGCTCAGGCGCTTCTTCAGGTTTGAAGTGAATCAGGACGCCGCGCTTCATCCCTGCCAGCTTACTCGATCCCGATCCGCCGCGGTTACCGCGGAGGAGAGTTGAGCCAGACCGGTAGGCGTGGTGGTCAGAAAGGGCTGCAGTCCTTCGCGAAGTGACGCGCCGCTGATCGGCTTGGTGATGTATCCGTCCATGCCGGCATTCAAACAAAGCTCGCGATCGCCGCTCATCGCATGGGCAGTCATGGCAAGGATAGGCGTGTGCCGGCCGCGCTCCCCTTCTTCAGCCCGAATACGCCGGGTGGCCTCCAACCCATCCACACCGGGCATCTGCACGTCCATCAACACCACGTCATAGCCTCCGGTCCGCCACTTCGCTACCGCCTCAGCTCCGTCTGATGCCAGCACAACCTGATGGCCCATGTGGGTCAACATGGCTACAGCGAGCTTTTGATTGACCGCGTTGTCCTCGGCCACCAATACGCGAAGCGTTCGTTGCACACCTTCCGAGAACCCCTCTAGCGTGCCTATGGATCCGGCCGGTGCGGGAGCCTCAGCGCTGATCTCCAGGCAAGCGGTGAAATGAAACGTGGACCCGCATCCCGGAGTGCTGTCTACCCAAATCTTCCCGTCCATGAGTCTCACAATCCTGGCCGAGATCGCCAGGCCGAGTCCTGTACCTCCATACTGACGAGCGATCGATGCATCAGCCTGTTCAAAGGGTTGGAACAGCGCCAGGCGCTTATCCGGAGCGATTCCTATCCCGGTATCCTTCACGCTGAAGCGAAGGACCGCTCGACCACCCTCAACCGCATCCAGACCCACCCTCAGCGAAACCTCACCGGCAGACGTAAACTTGATCGCATTGCCGATCAAATTGATCAACACCTGCCGCAGCCGGAGCGAATCGCCGGTGACGTACCGCGGGACATCGGATGCGATCGAGTGTAGGAGTTTCACTCCCTTCGCGTCCGCGGTCGAGCTCAACGTCTTCACCGCCGCGTTGACCTCGTCTTCCACCGAAAAACAGGCGGAATGAAGAACAACCTTTCCCGCCTCAATCTTCGAGTAATCGAGGATATCGTTGATGATGAACAACAGCGAATTGGCGGAGGAACGAATTGTTGCGACGTAGTCGCGCTGCTGCTCGGTTAGCGGACTCCCCAGAACAAGCTCGGCCATTCCCATCACGCCATTCATCGGTGTTCGGATTTCATGACTCATGTTCGCCAGAAACTCGCTCTTGGCCCGATTCGCCTCTTCTGCCGATCGCTTTGCTTCCCGCAGTTCCGCCGTTTGGATACGCACCTTGCGCCGCAGCATCGTCACCCAGCTCAGCGCCAGCAGCATGCTGCCGAGTAGGCCCCCCGACACCATGAATGCTCGTTGGGCAGTCCACCAGGGCGCCGGACGGACAACCTCAAGGTTGGCAGCAGACCCCACCAGCACGCGAAAAGCGACGGGCGTGCTTCCCACAGCGTATTGAAGTACCGAACCGGTTTCCACCACGAGAATGCCCGTAATACGGACCGTCGCGCCTTCGCGGAGATTTTGGATGTCGAGCTTCCTGTGAGCACCCTCCACCACTGCGTTGAACGCATGCTTCCCGTTCTGGATGACGAGCGTGTTGCCGCTCAGATCTGTTGAGTTGCTCAGAAACCGTCCTTCCATCCGAACCAACCGGCTGTCGAACTCTCCTTTCAAGGCCTGCTCAGGAGTAATCAGCGGGGCCTCCGGAATCGCAGTATGGCCGGTCACCTTGACGATGCTGTCCTTAATCACTGGCGAATAGGCGCCCGGCTGAACGTAGCCCATCACCTCGGCTGCGTCCCCTGGCTGTACCGTGGGTTTGTTGGCCCTCTGCGTCTCCACCCAGATGCCGCCAGTGTTGTCCTGTATATAAAGACCGGCAGCTCCGCGATCCATCGTCACGACGCCGCGCACCTTGCGCCGGTGACCGGGTTTCCGCCCAAGCGAGAACGCCAGCAGATCGCGAATGGGTTCGGCCGCAACGTCCGAGGGCACCGGCGCTTCCAGGATCTCCATGCTCTTCGTCGATGGCACATGGAGCGTGTGCCCAATCATCTCCCGCCGCCGGTTGAAGAACGGTCCAAGTGTGCCCCACACCCTCACCTTGGCATCCACGTAAGAGTCCGGGACAGGCCACGGGCTGCGCGCCTGCACAATGCCGAAAGAGGTAGAGATGTCGAACAAGGTTCGCCCCGTCTCGACCCACGTCGGGTGAATGATGCCTTCGATCTCCACCACTTCATTGATCTCCAGACCTGCCGCGGCTCGATCCGGAACCACGGGCCGCGGCTTGGGCAATTGCCCGCGCCCCACCACCTTCGCCGAGAAGTTTGAAATCATGGGAGAGAAGTTGCCTGCTTCTGTCAAACCGGTCACCACGATTTCATCTCCGGTGTGGAGATACTCTTCCTGCGATCTACCGCCCGCGTAGATTCCGCCTACCTTGTCGCGCACGAATACGGCATTTGTGTGATGGTCGTAGTAAACGACAACTGCCCGGATCTCGACGGGCAAGCGTTTGGCGGCGTCTTCTTTTCTCAGTTGGTGCACGCCCGCCGTTGTGCGAATCGGCTCAATGGGTGAGATGGACGGCTCAGCGGTCGCTGCAACAACCGAACCATGTCTCAGCCACAGATGATAGCCTCTGATCACCGGGAATCCACTCGCCTCGATCCACGATCCTGACGGCAACGATGTCGCCTCGTCGAGTTCCACCTCAATCGTGGCCTGTCCGTCGTTCAGCAGCGCCCGACCGGTCGGATACCTGATTAAACGACCTGCCAGTCGGACTCGCCGCTCGGAAGCCAATTTCCCAGAGTCCAAAAGCAACTCACGAATGGACCGCACCCTCGGCGCGGACGGCGCGCGCTCAACGATCTTTAAATCGTCGCCGCGAGCAACCCATAACCGCCCCTGAAGCGTCTTCGGGTCGCCAGGCTCGGGGGGCTCCAGCACGCCTTCCGCGGTCACCACCGAGTCCAATAACTCGCTAGCGCTTTGGCTGGCGCCGAGAATCGTCGTCTGCACTTCTGCCCGTTCCCCGCCAATAACCATGACGAGTCGATCCTTGCTTCGCGAGGCGTTGCGCACAATCCCGCGCAGCCTCACACGATCGGCAGTGCGCTTAGCCGAGCTGACTTCACTCATCCGAAGGTCGTGAGCGGCCGGCACCTGCCCGGCCTCCACCGGAGCAATACCGCCGTCCCCGGCAGGCAGGGTCATAGTAACTTCATCCCCCGAGCGGCGAAGAACTGTCGCCTCCACCTCTACGAAATCACCTGCTTCTACCCCGCAGCCGTGCCCATTGAGGAGAAGCCGAGCCCCGCCCGTCGCATCTTTCAAAAAGAGCCGGTCAGAGGCTCCGTCACAAAACACTACGGTGGCGCGCACGCGACCGGTCGCTCCCACCGGCAGTCGCTGTACCGCCTCAATAGTGTGGCCGTTCCGCCCACCCCCGCCACAACCGACTAACACACCCATCGTCAGAGACAGCGCGAGCCAGGCGGCAACACGAACCAGAAACCGGCGTCGTGGCGGCGTCCGGTCGGGAGCGAGCAATACAGCACTCATTGCGTCCCATATCGTCGAGGATTACTGGAGGTTGAAGATTTAATTGCGGCTTAAAAAGTGAGGCGCACAGCAAAGCGGAAGGAGCGGGGACCCTGATACGCGCCAACTCCCGGGTTCGTCACCAAAAACGCGCTACTTAAATCCGATTTTGGGCTGTGGTACGACGCGCCCCCATCCACCGGATCCCGCCCGGGCAGCCCGTAGATAGGGTTATAGCTCGCCTTGCCGGGCCGAACATGATCGCTTACCCGATATCCCGCGAAGAACTCAGTCAACGGCAACTGCTCGCGCGTGATATTCCCATTCCAGTTCATCTGGGTCACCCGCGAAATAACCGTCGCCTGATTGAGCAGATTCGTCGCATTTACCTCAAACTTCAACCCGTATCGTTCGCCAAGTCGAAATGTATGGGCGAGGTTCATATCCGTTTGCGTAAGCACAGGCATCCTTCCCATGTCCCCGCGTCCGAACGGAAACGTCGGCGCAGTGACGTAGGCGATAGTCGTCGAGTCGAGCCCGCCGGACATCGCCATCTGCGTAAGTCCAACGCTCGTGGCTCCGAGGCGGTTGGAATACTCCCGCCAGCCGAAGAGCTTCATCACATGCGGACGATCCGTCGCGAGCCGACCCTCAGTATTCCGCTGCCGTCCCGTGCTGTCGAAGTAATACGTCGGCAGATCGAAGGACCGCGAAATGCTTGGATCCATGCGCCCAGCCTCATCCGAGTTCGCCAGTCCCGCATAGTTTCCATACAAGCGGCTGAACGTGTATGACGCGAGCAGTGAGTATCCTCGAATGGTCCCCTCACCGCGAATCTCCATCGCGTCATACTGACGCTTGGCCTTCGGAACCAGCCATTCCTGCGCGTCCGGTGTTTTCGCCCCGTACGCCGACGAGGAATCCCGCGTCATTCCAAAGCCCGGATTGCCGATGATATAAACCTCGTTATCATTGCCATCCAGAACACCGATATCCTCGATCGCGCGAAGCAATTCCTTGCGTGAATAGCGAATGCCCAGGTTGAATCGCGACGTCAACCGCCGCTCAAGAGACGCCGTGAACTCCCGCGAAGCATACGGCTTCAGATCGGGATCGATTCCATGCCACTGCCCCCGCTCGTTCACCGGAATCGATCGGTTGTTGATCGAAGTAATCGGTGTACCGAGCGCGCCGGGATTCGCTAGACTCAACGCCCGCAGATTCGTTCCCTCCAGCCGGTACACATGGCTCATCCAAGTTTCGCCCCCGAACGCAGTCCGCGCCAGGCTGTACTTCATGACGTCGTAGAACAGCCCAAGGCTCCCGCTCAGCTTCCATTCGCCCGTACCGCTGATATCCCACGCGGCGCCCAATCGGGGGGCCAGCTTATCGCCCCACGAGAAATCGATAGGATTGGCCACCTCGCGTCCATTCGCGACGCGCTGATACGGCGGCATAAACTCGCGCTCCGACCGGAGCCCGAGATTCAACGTCAATCGAGGTGTCGCGCGCCACGTGTCCTGAACATACAAGCCGTGATTTCTGCCCAGCGCGCTGGTGGCGCGGCGAGGCCCATCTTCCCAAACGTAATAGCCGTACGTGCCGCGTTCATCCTGCAAGCTGCCCCGCGAGAACCCCCTGCCCCAGAAGATATCGAAGCGGCCCGTCGGATAACCATCCAACGGATCGTTAAACAGGCGATTTAAGGCATACCCGGCCTTGAAGATGTGCTGCTGCCCAGCCACGCTCGCCACCCGACTCACGTCCAGATACAGGTTGTGCCGCGTGGTGACGTCGCGCATCGTCACCATTGATCCCGCGAAGTTCTGCGTACCAGCGCCGCCGACCAAGTCGATGGGAACTCCCGGTACTCCAACCGCCGGCGACCGGTACAGCAAGTAAGCCGAACGCGGATCGCTGCCGTTGGTAGTACGCCAGTTCAAAAACTTGTAGCCATACCGAGCGCTCACCAAAGTCCGCCCATCCACGCTATAGCTGGTCGTAAGACTCGCCGTCTGCGAAGGAGCAAATTCGTGGAAGCCCGCGGGATCCACCGCCGTGGCTCGAAGTCGAGGATCGCGAATCGGCAGACTCCCATCCCGACGCGCAGGCGACCACACCCATGATCCTGACAACTGCAGCCGCGATATCGGTGAGAAGTCGAGCCGGGAAAGCGCGTAATGCCGCACGCGATCCGTCCCGTACACGCGCCGCCCATCCACCATGTGATCCACTGTCCGACCGGTACGCTCGAACTCGGGCATATAGCTCACATACCCGAACATCCGATCCCTCACCAAAGGCCCGCCAAACGAGCCGCCAGGATAAAAGATCCGGTACGAGTCTTCCCGCGGCCGGATGTATTCCGCCTTGGTGGGATCGGACACCATCCTCTGGTAGAACCCTCGATCCCCCGCATTCCAATTGGAAGCCGTGATCTCAAACTGAGCATCCCCATGGAACGCATTCGCCCCCCCGCGAGTCGTTACGTTCACCACGCCGCCAGTGGCGCCGCCAAACTCCGCCTCAAAGCCGCCCGTCTTCACCTGCAGTTCGCGGATAAACTCAAACGGAATCGAGTTCTGAGACATCAAGGCGCCCGACATCACATCGGTAACTTCCACGCCATCGATGAAGTAGCTGTTCTCAGACCCGCTCGCGCCGTCCACCGAAATCCCGCCGACTCCACCCGCGCCCGCTTTAGCTTCGTTGCGAACACCGGGCGCCATCAACAGCACCGTATGAAAGCTTCTTCCACGAGCCAGGGCATCGAATGCGCTCGCATCGATCTGCGTGGCCGTCTGCGAAGACGTAAGATCCATCGGGGATGTCTGCTCATTTACTTCAATTGAATCTGCGACCGATCCCAGCGACATCCGCGCATTGAAGGTGAGTTGAACGCCCAGTCGAACGTTCAGGTGGTGATAAAGCAGGGTGTGAAAACCAGGAGCCGCGACGGTCACTGTGTAGGAGCCGACCGGCAGCGTCGGCATCGCGTACGTCCCATGAGCATCCGTACGCGTCGACATCCCGCGTGGTAGAGAGTCGCTATTGACGCCTACATAAGCGCTAGGAATGGGCGCGCCGCTCGGGTCTGTCACCTGGCCGCGCACACCACCCCACTGCACCTGAGCAAGGCTCGGAAACGCCGCGAAAAACCCACATAAGACAAGGAAGCGCACGTCACGGACGTCCCACAAGACGTTCCACAAATGGTACCAAAATCCGCCTCGCGCGAGACTGCGCTAAGGCTAATTAGGTCAGCTTCGTCTTGCCCATTAGATGAAGGTCAATCGCCCGAGCCGCCTTCCGGCCTTCCGCAATCGCCCACACCACCAGCGACTGCCCGCGCCGCAGATCCCCGGCCGCGAACACGTTCGGCACCTTGGTCTGATAGTTGTCATCAGTCGCCACATTGCCGCGCACCGTCAACTCCACCCCGAGCTGCTCCACGAGCCCGCTCTTAACCGGACCCGTAAAGCCCATCGCAAGCAGCACCAGGTCCGCATCCAGCTGGAACTCGGACTCGGCAATCGGATCGAACTTCGGCGGAGCACTCACACGAATCGCATGCAGCTTCTTCACGTTGCCGTTCTCATCCCCAGAGAACTTCACGGTATTCACTGACCAGTCGCGAATCCCGCCTTCTTCATGCGAGCTTTCCACGCGCAACTGCAAAGGCCACAGCGGCCACGGCGTTGTCTCCGCGCGATCCTCCGGAGGCTTCGGCATGATCTCGAACTGGGTCACCGACTTCGCCTTCTGCCGGTGCGATGTGCCCACACAGTCAGCGCCCGTGTCGCCGCCGCCGATGATCACCACATGCTTGCCCGTCGCTAAGATCTGCGAGTCCAGATGATCCCCCGCATTCACTTTGTTCTGCTGCGGCAAAAACTCCATCGCGAAGTGAATGCCCTTCAGCTCGCGCCCCGGCACTTGCAAGTCGCGAGGCTGCTCGGCGCCGCCCGTCAACAGGATCACGTCGAATTCTTTCTTCAGATCCTCAACCGGAACATTCACGCCTACGTGAGCATTGGTGACGAACTTCACGCCCTCGGCCGCCATCTGCTCCATGCGGCGGTCGATGGTCCACTTCTCCATCTTGAAGTCGGGAATGCCGTATCGAAGCAGCCCACCGATCCGGTCCCACTTCTCAAACAGCGACACATCGTGACCCGCGCGCGCCAGTTGCTGCGCCGCCGCCATTCCCGCTGGACCCGACCCGATCACCGCGATCCGCTTGCCCGTCTTCACTTCAGCCGGTTCCGGACGAATCCAGCCTTCCTTCCACGCCTGCTCAACAATCGACTTCTCAATGTTCTTGATCGTCACCGCCGGCTCATTGATCCCGAGCACACAAGCCGCCTCGCAAGGCGCCGGACAGATGCGACCCGTGAACTCCGGGAAGTTGTTGGTCGCATGCAACTGCCGGATCGCGTCCTTCCAGCGATCCCGATACACAAAGTCATTCCAGTCCGGAATGATGTTGTTTACCGGGCAGCCCGTATGGCAGAACGGCACCCCGCAATCCATGCACCGAGCCGCTTGCGTCTGCACCGCTTGCGCCGGGAACGGCTGGTAAATTTCGAAGTAGTCGTTGACGCGCTCAGCAACCGGACGGCGGCTGGGCATCTCACGCGTGTACTCCAGGAATCCAGTAACCTTGCCCATTTAAGCGCGCACCTCCTGCGTGGTCTCACTGCCCTTCACTGCCATTGCCTTCACCGCCTGCTGCGTGCGCGGCACACCTTTCACACGCTTGAACTCGTGTGGGAACACCTTCACAAACTTCGTAATCACATCCGACCAGTTCTCGAGCACCCACTTGCCGCGAGGACTGCCCGTGCACTCCACATGCTTCTCCACCAGGTTGCGGATAGCGAGCACGTCATTCGAATCCAGCTCATCCAAATCCACACCTGCGCGATTGCACAGCGTCGACGAGAAGTCACCCGTCTCATCCAGCACGTAAGCGAACCCGCCCGACATGCCCGCGCCGAAGTTCTTCCCAGTCTTCCCGAGCACAACCACAAGACCATTGGTCATGTATTCGCACCCGTGATCGCCCACACCTTCCACCACCGCCGTCGCGCCCGAGTTGCGCACCGCAAAACGCTCGCCCGCGACGCCGTTGAAGAACGCCTCACCCGACGTCGCGCCGTACAGCACCACGTTGCCTATCAGAATATTCTCCTCCGGCACAAAGCGCGACTTCTTCGGCGGGAACACAATAATTCGTCCACCTGAAAGCCCCTTGCCGACGTAATCATTGGCATCGCCCTCCAAAGTCAACGTGACACCCTGGGCCAGGAAAGCCCCAAAGCTCTGTCCAGCCGACCCGTTGAAGTAGAACTTCACCGTATCGTCAGGAAGGCCGGCCGATCCGTACTTCTTCGCAATCTCACCGCTGAGCATCGCGCCCACCGTGCGATCCACATTCTTGATCGGCAGCTTGAACTCCACCGGCGTTCCGCTCTCGATCGCATCCTTGGCATGCCCGATCAACTTGTAATCCAGCGCCAGGTCAAGCCCATGATCCTGCGCGATCATCTTGCGCCGGCCCACGCGCGACGGCATCACCGGGTTATACAGAATGCTCGAGAAATCCAGCCCTCGAGCCTTCCAGTGCTCCACGGCCTCCCGCATGTGGATCAAATCGACCCGGCCGATCATGTCTTCGAACTTGCGGAAACCAAGCTTCGCCATCAGCTCGCGAATCTCTTCCGCAACGAAGAAAAAGTAGTTGATGACGTTCTCCGGAGTGCCCTTGAACTTTGCGCGCAACGAAGGGTCCTGCGTCGCAATACCGACCGGGCAAGTATTCAGATGGCACTTGCGCATCATGATGCAGCCCATCGTCACCAGCGGAGCCGTCGAGAATCCGAACTCCTCCGCGCCCAGCAGCGCCGCGATCACCACGTCACGACCGGTCTGTAGCTTGCCGTCCGTCTGCACGATGATGCGGCTCCGAAGATCGTTCATCACCAGGATCTGCTGCGTCTCGGCCAACCCGAGTTCCCACGGAATGCCGGCATGCTTCAACGAGGTCAGCGGCGAAGCGCCCGTACCGCCGTCGTATCCGCTAATCAGCACCACATCGGCATGCGCCTTGGCGACACCCGCCGCCACCGTACCCACACCCACTTCGGCCACCAATTTCACCGACACCCGCGCCTGTGGATTCACGTTCTTCAAGTCGTAAATCAACTGCGCTAAATCTTCAATCGAGTAAATATCGTGATGCGGCGGCGGCGAAATCAACCCCACACCGGGAATCGAATGCCGCGTGCGAGCGATATTCGCATCCACCTTGTGACCCGGCAACTGACCGCCCTCGCCAGGTTTGGCGCCCTGAGCAATCTTGATCTGCAACTCATCGGCATTCACCATATACGTCGTGGTAACGCCGAATCGACCCGAAGCCACCTGCTTGATCGAGCTCCGCCGATTCGTGCCGAAGCGGTCTTCGTCTTCCCCGCCCTCGCCCGTATTCGATCGCCCGCCCAGCGTATTCATCGCAATCGCGAGCGTCTCGTGAGCCTCTTTCGAAATCGACCCGTACGACATCGCGCCCGTCGCGAAGCGCTTCACGATCTCCGACGCCGGCTCCACTTCTTCCAGCGGAACCGCCTTACCGGCAAATTTCAACTCCATCAGCCCGCGCAGCGTGCAATGATTGCGAGCCTGGTTATTCACCAGCTCTGAGAACTCCTTGAACGTCGCATAGCTCTGCTGCTGCACCGCGTGCTGCAGCTTACTCACCGTGCTCGGATTCACCAGGTGATACTCACCGCGAATCCGATACTGATACGAGCCGCCCGTCTCCAGCGTCGTATCCGACTCACTTACCGGGCGGAACGCATACTCGTGCTTCATCTGCGCTTCCCGAGCCAGCACCTCGAGCCCAACGCCTTCAATCCTCGACGGAGTCCCCGTGAAGTACTTATCGATCAGCGACTTGTTCAGCCCGATCGCCTCAAAGATATGAGCGCCGCGATAACTCTGCAGCGTCGAGATGCCCATCTTCGAGAAGACTTTCAGCAGCCCCTTGTTAATCGCCTTCTTATAGTTCTTCAGCGCCTTCTTGAAGCTCACATCCGGAGGCAGCATGCCCTTCAAGGACAAGTCCTCCAGCGTCTCAATCGCGAGATAAGGATTCACCGCGCTCGCGCCGTACCCGATCAGCAAACAAAAATGCTGCACCTCACGAGGCTCGCCGGATTCAATAATCAGCGCCACCTGCGTACGCGAGCCTTCACGCACCAGGTGATTATGAACCGCCGTCAGCGCCAACAAACTCGGAATCGGCGCGGACTCCTCATCCACATTCCGATCCGACAAGATCAACAGTGAATACCCGGACTTGATCGCAAACGACGCCCTCTTGCACAAGCTGTCGAGCGCGCGCTCCAACTCGAGCTCACCGCCGTCGACGTTATATAAGGCCGGCAGCGTGGTCGCCAGCAGGTCGCTCGTCGACACACGACGCAGCTTCTCCAGGTCCCAGTTGGTAAGGATCGGATGCTGCAGCTTCAACGTATGGCAATGCTGCGGCGTCTCATTCAGAATGTTGCGCTCGGTGCCGATGTAGCTGGTCAGCGACATGACCATCTCTTCGCGAATCGGATCGATGGGAGGATTCGTCACCTGCGCAAACAACTGCTTGAAGTAATTGAACAGCGGCTGCGGCTTATCCGACAGGCAAGCCAGCGGCGTGTCCGTCCCCATGGACCCGATCGCCTCTTCGCCATTCACCGCCATCGGCGTCATCAACGCCCGAATGTCTTCGTCCGTGTAGCCGAACGCCCGCTGCCGCTGCAGCAGGGTATCGAAGTCCGCTCCATGCACCCGCGTGGGCGCCGGCAGCGAATCGAGGTTAATCTGGTTTTGCTTCAGCCACTCCCCGTACGGCTGTCGTGAAGCAAGATTCGCCTTGATCTCTTCATCGGGAATGATCCGCTTCTGTTCGAGATCCACCAGCAGCATACGGCCCGGCTGCAAGCGGCCCTTGTACTTCACATCCTCGGGCTTCACCGGAAGCACACCGGTCTCCGACGCCATGATCAGCACGTTGTCATTGGTGACCAGGTAACGCGCCGGACGCAGGCCATTGCGATCCAGCGTCGCCCCGATCATCTTGCCATCGGTAAACGCCACGGCCGCCGGACCATCCCACGGCTCCATCAACGAGGCGTGATACTCGTAGAACGCCTTCTTCTCCGGCGCCATCGTCGTGTCCGCGTCCCAAGCCTCCGGGATCAGCATCGCCATCACATGAGGCAGTTCACGACCCGCCATGTTCAACATCTGAACCGCGTTATCCAACGCAGCCGAGTCGCTCCCATTAGGCGTAATCACC
This sequence comes from Bryobacteraceae bacterium, assembly GCA_035634155.1. Taxonomy (GTDB): domain Bacteria; phylum Acidobacteriota; class Terriglobia; order Bryobacterales; family Bryobacteraceae; genus DASQDN01. The sequence continues at coordinate 25,104 of DASQDN010000118.1, forward strand.
GGGAACAACTGCTTCAGGTCGTCCAATCGATCTGACTTCAGAACCGATTGCCGCGCGTACATCCAGTTCACGTTGCCGCGAACCGTGTTGATCTCGCCGTTGTGGCAGACCATTCGGAAAGGATGCGCCAGTTGCCACGTCGGAAATGTATTGGTGGAGAACCGCTGGTGCACCAGGCACAGCGCGCTCATCGCGTCCGGATCTGACAGTTCGCGATAAAACTTCGGAATCTGCGGCGCCAGCAGCAGACCTTTATATACGATCGTGCGCGAAGACAGCGAGGGAATATAGAAGAAGCTCTTGTCCTTGATCTCCTCGCGATTCATCACTTCGTTTTCGGCGCGCTTCATCACCACGTACAGCTTCCGCTCGAATGTATCCTGGTCCATCCCAGGAGCGCACCGAATGAACACCTGCTCGATGTAAGGCTGACTCGCGCGAGCCACACGTCCAATGGCATCGGCGTAGATCGGCGTATCGCGCCAACCCAAAACCGCCAGACCTTCTTCCTGGGCCAGCCGCTCCAGGATGCCTTCGCAGATCAGACGCTGCGTGTGCTCCACCGGCAGAAACACCATGCCCACGCCATACTCGCCCACGGGCGGCAGCGTGAACCCTAGCTTTGCGCATTCCTTGCGAAAGAACTTATCCGGAATTTGGATAAGAATTCCCGCGCCGTCGCCGGTCTCCGGGTCGCATCCGCAAGCGCCGCGATGCGTCAAGTTAATTAAGACTTGGATGCCCTTGGTGATAATCTCGTGGGACGGCTCTCCGTCAATGTTGACGATAAAGCCGATACCGCAAGCGTCCTTCTCGTTACGAGGATCGTAAAGCCCCTGAGCGACAGGTAAGCCAATGTTGTTCACGACGTGGTCCATGTTTCCTCCGGGGTCCGGAATATGCGCAGTATAGCATCTGCGCAATCTTTAGGCAATCTGAATCTAAAGATCCTTTACTTTAAGAGAATCTTAAGATACACTGTGCTTGGTGACCCTGGAGAACCTGCGCCTCTTCCGCGACATCGCGCAAACCCGAAGCCTGTCCCGAGCAGCGGAGATGAACCACATCACGCCCTCCGCCGCCAGCCAGCAGATCAATGAAGTGGAGCGTTCGCTTGGAGTTACACTGCTCGACCGCTCCACCCGTCCTCTTACCCTCACCCCCGAGGGGCGCCTCTACCAAGACATGTGCCGCGATGTCCTCCGGCGCAGCGAGGAGTTTCAGGCCTCACTCGACCACCTGAAATCGGAGGTCGCCGGCACCGTCCGCGTCGCGGCCATCTATTCGGTCGGCCTGTCTGAAATGTCCGAGCTTGAAGCCGAGTTCCAGCGCCGCCTGCCCGCTGCCCGCCTCGAAGTCGAGTACCTCCGCCCCGAAAAAGTCTACGAGTACGTCGCCGCCGACCGCGTCGATCTCGGCCTCGTCAGCTACCCTGAGCCGACGCGCGAGATCGCAGTCCTGCCGTGGCGCCGCGAAGAGATGATGCTGGCAACCGGACCGGCGCACCCCCTGGCAAGCCGCGGCCGCATCTATCCGTCCGATTTAAATGGAGTGGATTTCGTCACATTCGACGACGATTTACCGATAGGCCGCGAAATATCCCGCTATCTTCGGACCCATGGCGTAGAAGTAAATACGACCATGCACTTTGACAACATTCAGACCATCAAGGAAGCTGTCATCCTCGGCTCCGGCGTCAGCATCATTCCGGCGCGCATCCTTCACTCGGAGATTGCCGATGGCCGGCTCCGTGCCGTGCCGCTATCCGAACCGGGCCTCTTCCGGCCACTAGGTATCGTGCACCGCAAGAAGAAGCGATTCCATCCCGCCGCCCAAGCCTTCCTCCACCTGCTTCAGGAATCCCCCACCGCCCACGCCGATCTCGTCCCCGCCATCTAACCCTAAGCCGATTTCAACGACCACAGCCCGCGCAGTCGAGCCTCAGGCGAAGCAAAATCCACGCCCCAGTGATTGATCTTCGTCTCCGGAGCATGCTGGATGATCCGCTTCCTCCACGGCTCCGCATTCTTCACACTCAAGGCATCCCCGGCGCCCATGATGTTCATCGCGTCTTCCAGGAACAGCCCGTAGCACCCCTTGGAGTTCGGCCCGCTCTTCTTGCACGTATTCGCATGGTTGGCGATGTGCCCTAACCCCAACAAATGACCTACTTCGTGCGGAATCGCATGCTGCTGCCACGAGTACGTTTGCCCGCCCGGATTTCCGCCCGAGATCTGCATCTTTCCGCTCACCTGCTTGTACTGAATCGGCTTCAACGCATCGGTCGAATGGCTCCCCGGCTTCACGTCTTCACTCGTGATCAAGCTCGAATTCGCGCGCAACTGGCCGCCGCCCTTCGCAATGCGATACGCCTCCACCGTGTGGATCCCCTCGCCGCCCCGGTCGTAATAATCCACCTGCAGAAAGCAGCGCACATTGCGCCGCACACCGGA
>DASQDN010000119.1:0-2282 GCA_035634155.1 Bryobacteraceae bacterium
AGGCATCCCGCATCGATCTAAATCAGGCGCTCCGCCAAGGCGGACAGAAAGGTGTGCTCGGCAGTATGCACGCACCACGGATGCGGAATGCGCTTGTGGTCTCAGAGGTTGCATTATCCCTCGTGCTTACCGTTGCGGCAGGGTTGCTGTTTCGGAGCATGACGACTCTGGAAGCCGTAGACCTCGGCTTCACACCCGAGCAACTCATTGTGATGCACACCAGTGTGGCGGCGAAGGAAGATGCGGCGGTCCAAAAAGCCACTTACTTCTATCGCGATGTACTTCCTCAGATTCGCGTGATCCCGGGAGTAGAGGCCGCGGCTGGCGTGATGGGTTTGCCGGCGGGTAAGCGAGGGTCGAACGGCGCGTATGACATCGAAGGCCGCGCGCTGTCTGACTCGCTATCGCAGCGACCGAAGGCGGGATTCAACGTGACCACGCCGCAGTACTTCACTGCCATGAAGACGCCAATTTTGCAGGGACGCGACTTCGATGAGCGGGACACATACCAAGCTCCTGGAGTCGCGATTGTGAACCGTGCGTTCGTCCGACGCGAGTTTCCCCGCGGAGACGCGCTCGGCAAGCGAGTTCGTTGTGGTCTCGACCGTGATATCTGGATGACGATCGTCGGTGTGGTCGGAGATGTTCGGCATGACAATCCGGCGCAGGAGCCCGGGCCTCAAATGTACATGCCCTACTTGCAGCATCCCTGGTATTCGGACGAACTCGACGTGGTGATTCGCGCAAGCGGCGATATGGCTCCGATCACGGCCGCCGCGCAAGAAGTGGCATCGTCGAGGAACCCTGACGTAGCGCTGAGCTTCTCGACAATGGATACGATTCTGGCAAAGGCGGTATCAACGCCGCGGTTTCGTAGCGTGCTAATGATGGCGTTCGCAGGTTTGGCGCTGCTGCTGGCTATTGCCGGTGTTTATGGCGTGATCGCGTATGCGGTGAGCCAGCGAATGTCGGAGATGGGTCTGAGGGCTGCGCTTGGCGCAAGCCGCAGCGATCTTGTGCGTCTTGTCCTTAGGCAATCGCTCGGTATCGCGCTTGTCGGCTTGGTGATCGGTACCGTGTTGGCGATCGTTTCAAGCCGGCTGCTTCAGTCCATGTTGTATGGAGTGAAGCCGCTTGATCCGGCAACATACGCCTTTGCGGCCTCCGGGATCGTCGTGATAGCCATTGCGGCAGCGTTGCTACCCTCGTTGCGGGCGGCTCGCGTCGATCCCGTCGAGGCGCTGCGGGCCGAGTAGGCGGCATTCGAGCCAAGGACGCATCGTTGCAGAGAAGTTGAAACGGTAGACTTCCGCCACTGAATACACCAGTGGTCCTCGCCGATGAAGCCAAGCTGGGCAGATGCGACCTGCGTGTTCTCCGCGCACCCGATGTGTCCGTTCCGTTGCGTCTATGTCCCAGATCGACAATGCAGCCCTGCCGCTTCAATACCCCGGCGGTTTCACTCGGTTGCCTCAAGGTCGGAATTCATTGACAACTCTGAATGTGAGTTCAGAAGCCCGAAAATTCGGTGCTTCCCATCGCACGACGTAGATGCCGGGTTTGCGAAAATACCGTGCGAGCGAGTAGGAAAATGAACAGTCTTGACCAGGACGCAAAGCGAAACATTGCCCACCGCGACCGCCATTGTTCACGATCAGGGACCATTCCCGAAGTTCTACACCATTGATGAACAGTCGAGACGATCCACTCATTCGCTGCGCGTTGACCGGTGTTGTGCCGTCATTCACAACCCCAAAAGTGATCTGCAAGCGTTCGACTTCGCCGCCGCGGATTACTGGCCCCTGTGGGTAGACGCTGAGACCAGCCCACAACTTGGGCGACAAGTCGGCGCCTTCAATAGCCGAATGGCTCAGTATCGCAACGACTACAGTCAACGCTGTCTTCAGAACCTTGGGCATCGGAGCTCTCTTGTCTCATCGTAGGCCCTTATGACACAGCTCTGCTGCATCCGGCAGGGGGACTTTTCGTCACCATAGCGGCGATCTTCGCACGTTCCGATATCGTGCCCGATGTGTCTGATTACCGGATGGAACTGCACCACCAGGGAGCGTACCGGGCGGTACGAACGGGACGGTTCGGCGGGCCTGAGGATTCGGCGGTCCGGCAGATCGATTGGCAAAAATGACGATTCGGGTTTGTCGCGAGGACCTCGGATTTGCCGTCGGCGCTGTCGTAGGTGGCGTCATCGTGGTCAGTACGATGGCGGTGGTCCCAGTTGTTCGTGGGCCTGACCTACACACAATCACGGCCGCTGCAGAGAT
>DASQDN010000120.1:0-8665 GCA_035634155.1 Bryobacteraceae bacterium
GAACGTCTCGCAGATCGGCGCCGCCTTCTCGTTCTCGTCCAAGGAAAAGTTCATGAGCGCGCTTCCCCTTTTCCACGCATTTGGATTGACAGCCGGTATGATCCTACCCCTCCTGCGTGGATGCCGCGTGTTCCTGTATCCTTCGCCCCTGCATTACCGGGTAATCCCGGAGATCATCTACGATCGCGACTGCACGGTGTTGTTTGCTACCAACACCTTCTTAAGCAAATATGCGCAGGTGGCGCATCCGTACGACTTCTACAGTCTGAAGTACCTCGTTGTAGGCGCAGAAAAGCTGACTGAGGATGTCGAGCGTCTTTGCCTGGACAAGTTCGGAATGCGCGTATACGAGGGATATGGCGCCACCGAATGCTCTCCTGTGATCGCGGTGAACACTCCGCTGGCGGCTAAACGGGGAACCGTCGGCGAACTGCTTCCCGGTATCGAACATCGCGTCGCGCCAGTACCCGGTGTGGACACGGGCGGAGTTCTGCACGTGAAGGGCGCGAACGTGATGCTCGGGTATCTCAAGCACGACCAGCCGGGCGTTATCCAACCGCCTGAATCCGAGTTCGGCCTAGGCTGGTACAACACGGGCGACGTGGTGACGACCACCGATAGCTTCGTGAAGTTGCAAGCGCGATTGAAGCGTTTTGCGAAGGTCGCCGGCGAAATGGTGTCGCTTGAACTTGTGGAGCGAATCGCGGCGGCAGCGCTGCCCAACGGCATCCACGCGGCCACATCTTTTAAAGACTCGCGGCGCGGGGAAGTGATCGTGCTGTACACGCAGGATAAATTGATGGCTCGTGATGTCCTGCAGGCTGCCGCGCGAGAGATGGGCGCTCCGGAGCTGGCGATTCCACGACGCATCATCCACGTCGACCGCATCCCGATTCTTGGCAACGGAAAGAAGGACTACGTGACCTTGGGTAAGATGGCGCAGGAACTGGCGACGCAGTCCGAGGTTTCCGCGTGAACGAGCAGCGCGCCTGGTACGTTTACGACTTTGCGAACTCGGCCTTTGCGAGCACCGTTGTCACGCTGTTTCTCGGGCCTTACCTCACATCCCTGGCCAAGAATGCAGCAGGCGCCGATGGGTTCGTCTATCCGCTAGGCATTCCAATCGAGCCTCGCTCCTGGTGGGGTTACATGGTGGCGTTATCGGTGATGACGCAGGTGGTCGTGCTGCCGCTTGCGGGCACAATTGCGGACTTCAGCCCGAACAAGAAGCGACTGCTCGGGTTGTGCGCGTACACCGGCGTGGCAGCCACCATCGCGATGTTCACGCTGGAAGGCGCTCGGTATCTGCTCGGGGGCTTTCTCTTCCTGATTGCGAATCTCGCGTTCGGCGCTTCCATCGTCGTGTACAACTCATTTCTACCCGACATCTCTACACTGGAAGAGCGCGACACGGTCTCCTCACGCGGGTGGGGTCTGGGCTACCTGGGCGGCGGTATTGTTCTCGCGCTTAATCTCGCATTATTCAGCAATGCGGATGCTCTTGGGTTGTCCGAAGGACTCGCTGTGCGCATCAGCCTCGCATCGGCCGGCATCTGGTGGGGCCTGTTTACCATCGTTCCTCTGATTGGATTGAAGAACCGGCCACCGGCGCGTGTAGATGCGAATCGCATCGGATTGGGCTCGGGCTTTAAGCAGCTAATCACAACCGTTCGCGAGATGCGCCGCTACCCGCAGACGCTGACGTTCCTAATCGCATATTTGATTTACAACGATGCCGTGCAGGCGGTAATTACGTTATCGGGGCAGTTCGGCAGCGATGAGTTGAAGATCCCGATGGCGTCGCTAACACTGGCGATTTTGATGGTGCAGTTCATGGCATTTGCGGGAGCGCTGCTTTTCAACGTGCTTGCCAAAGCCATGGGCGCCAAGCGCGCGATCCAGCTCAGCTTGTGTATCTGGTCTGGCGTCATTCTGGCGATCTATCTGACCGTCCGCACGACGCAGGAGTTCTTCATCATGGCGGCCGTGGTGGCCGTTGTGCTCGGAGGCACACAAGCATTGAGTCGCTCGTTGTTCTCGCAGATGATTCCCGAGGGCAGGGAAGGCGAATACTTCAGCCTTTACGAGATCTCCGACAAAGGGACAAGCTGGATGGCGCCGTTGATCTTCGGACTCGCCCTGCAATTCACCGGCAGCTATCGAACAGCGATTCTATCTCTGTTGACGTTCTTCGTCGTCGGGCTCATCATCTTGTCACGCGTCGACGTGGGCCGCGCGACGCGTGAAGCTGCCAACGATGCCGCGCCACTTGCGCATCACCAACTCGGCAACGTTTAGAGCGATGGCGAGCGCCAGCAGTCCCGGCCACAACGTTATCGTGGTCGGTGTCGAGCGCCCCGATGCGTCGAATACCCGAGACGGACTCGGCTGGAATCGGCCTCCGGTGAATGCCGACACCTGCTTCAGCAACGGCTCATTGGAGCCGTACTGAGTCAGTTCCTCCTCGGGCCGATAGAAGCCAGTCTCCGGGAAGAAGCGCGATTCTTCTACCGGGCGGATGCGGAAAAGTCCCTGCACGGCGCCGATAGGTACTGTGCCCCGATACTGCCCTTCGGCCACCTTCCGCACGGGCATAGGCTGCTTATAATCCTGCGGTCCGAAGACGAAGATGTCGGGAACCTTGCCTGGATCTCCCGCCTGCGGAGCCAACTTGTAGTCGACGATCAGGTTGCCCGACGCGGGCTCGTAGGATGTGGTCGTCTCGCCGGGCTGCGCGTGCGGCAGCAGGTTGCGAAATACATTCACCCAGAAGCGGTCGAACCCATTCCACGCGACCCACTTCTCGGCCCAGCGGCTCTTTGCGTCCGACGCGAACACAGCGGCGCGCCCAAGACCGGCTTGCCACACCGTGAACAGCGGATCCTGTTTGATGTCCACGGTGAGCACGGTGTCGGCTCCGGGCTTAGATATGAACCGTACATAGCCATTGAGCGCCGGCGCCTGCGCCATCGGCACACCTTCGAGCACGGGCGACTGCTTGGCGATCGAAGGCGTGATCGCCTTCTCCACAGCCGTGCTGCCCGTATGCTCCAGCACGTCTTTGATGAGGATCTGTTCCAGGCCAGCGGGATCGGTGAGAAAGTAAGATCGGCCTTTCGCTGTGGATGCGATCTTCTCCAGGTACGCGCGGTTTACATCCTGTCCCAAACCGACGGTGGAGATCGTGATCTTCTTGCCCAGCGCGTCCTTGGCCACCGACATGCTGTCTCCTTCCTCGGAGATACCATCCGTGAGGAGCACGACGTGGCGATACGTTGCGCTGGAGGTTTGGATGCGCCGGTACGCCTCGGAAAGCGCCGGAGCGATCTGCGTGCCGCCGTCCGGCGTAACTCCGGCAATCAGGCGCTTGATCAGCGTCTTGTCCTCGGCCTTTCGAATCGGCACCGCCCATTGATTCGAATTGTCAAAGATGAGCACGCCGACATTATCGGTGGGCCGCAGATTGTCAATCACGCCAATCGCCGAGATGCGTGCAAGCTCCATCTTCCTGCCTTCCATCGACGACGACTTGTCCATAATCAGCACCACGCAAGTGCCTTCAGGGGACTTCGGCGGCGCCAGCTTGGCGGGGAGCGTGCGGTCCATCGCGTCCTCCACCTTCTTGCCTTCGGGGTAAACGTTGCGTTCGCCGCCGATCACCAGCAATCCTCCGCCCTGCTTCACGTACTGCTCGGCCGCGTTTTTCGTGGCGAGCGGAAGCGTCTCCAAATCCCAGTTGTTGAAGACGATAAGTTGGTAATCGGCAAAGCGGGCAGGCGTGATGCTCGCGGTATGCGTGACATCGAAATGCGCCGATTGGATCGCGCCGAGCAGATGCTGCTCGGTACCGGCGGGGTCTTGCGAAAGGAAGAGCACTCGCGGTTTCCGCAGCGTGATCGCGTGCTCAAACGGGGCATCGCCGAGGCCGGGACTGCGCAGCACGCCCGAGACATCCACCGCGCCGGAAGCATTCAAACTCGCAAACACGCGCACGACGTTACTCCCGGCCTCAAGCTTCACATCGCTCGAGCCGAGCGCCTTGCCTTCCGCGCTCAATTCCACGGCGCCGGAGGCGGCCTTTGGCGCGCTGACCACCAGGTCGATCGGGAACTTCTCACCCGTGAACGCGACTGCGGGAGCAAAGGAGGATTCAATTCGCAACAACGGCTGCGGTCGGCCTGGCAGCGCAAATGTATCGATGGGGATACGCAGATCGCGCGCAAGCCACGCCGCTCGCGCGACGCTGCCCTGATTCTCGCGGCCATCGGACACAAGAGCAATACGCGGCGCCATGCCGCTGGGAAGTCCCGCGATTGCGTCCCGAATGGCGGCCTCCAGATCGGTGGCGCGTCCCAGTTCGCCGCCGGTCGCCTTCAAGCCGCTGCCGCCGAACTCGGTGGCATCCATCTCGCGCGACGCCCGCGCGAACGGGATCACTCGCAGCCAGTGCCGGCCGCGTTCGCCTTCAATCTCGCGGACCAGCTTCGAGGCGCGTTCGAGATCGGAAGGTGGAATGCTGGCCGACGTGTCCACCAGGACAACGGCGGCAACTTTGCTCGCATCCACTTCAAGACTTGGAGAAGCCAACGCGAGCACAACGGCAAGGAAGGCAGCGGTCTTCAACAGAAGCCCAATGCGGCTCGGCGTCTTGCGCCACTCGGTTATCAGGAAAACAACCGGGAGCACGAGCGCAAACAATACCCATGGATACTCAAAGCTCATGACGCTTGCCTCATTGCCACAGGTTCCGGATCGGCGCCGCGCACCATCGCCATGCGGCGTCGCTGCCGCCCGTAAAGCAGCCACTCCAGCAGCAGCCCGGCGGCGCCCAGGATCGCAAGGTATCGCCACAAATCGCGCGACACCGCTCGTTCGACCGCGCCCGGCACGCCTCGCAACGACGCCTGCGGCGCGTCCCACTGCGTGGCCGCGACTTCAGGCAGCGTCAGCGAATGCACCTGCTCGCGACCGCTGCTCACAATGCGGACGGTCTGTGGCGCGCCCGCGAAGAAGCGCACCGTGTGGCCGTCGATTGTGAAGGGCAACTGCTCGCGCTCACCCAGGACTTGTACATTCGTCAAATCGGCGTCATTGTCGAGCGTCGCGGTGACTGTCCCCGCGCTGCCGCCGTGTAGATCATACGTACGGAACACCGTCGGCTCGAACCAGCGCAATATATTCGCAAGCAGGAGCGGCGTCACGATTTCGAATCGCAAGTCCGAGCGGCCGGGGTGAAACCCCATCGCGACGGCCTTTACAGACGGTCGCGCTACGACAACGGGACCGGCCTCCACCTCGGCGACCGGAACGTCGCCGGATGCGAGCGTAAACACGTGCGCCTCAGGTACGCGTACGTCCTGCGCGCGCAGCCCGGACGCAAGCTCATGATCTGCGCGCCATTGCACGATTTTGGCCGCCGTCACGGTCGCCTTCACGCGGAACGGACTCCCGGCCGGTGGATCGATCCAGATGCTGGGCGCCTTCGGAGCCTGCTGCGGCGCAAATCGGTCCAGGATCACGACTGACGCGTCGGACTCCGGCTTGTACTCGGCCGTCGATTTAAAATTGGCTTCGATTTGCGGGTGAGCTCGCAGCGCCGGGCGAAGCGCATCTGGGTCGTTCGTGTAGACCGCGACCTTGATCGTGCTGAGCTTCGGGATCTCTAACAGCGCCCGGTTGTCTTCGGCGATCGCATCGCGATGAAGCAGCCGAGCCTCCACCCAACCTGCCGCCTTCGTACGGAAGCGGAACGTCGACTCCTCCACCTTGCCGGGCGTGAGGTTCAGCGTTTTGTTGCCCACGGGCGCGCCGCCAAACTGAACGGCCAGCGGAACCACCTGCGGGGCAGATCCATAGTTCCGAGCCGACACAAACACATCCCACAGTTCAGGATCGGCAGGTGAGCGCCGAAGCCCGATCCGCGTCAGCCCCAGGTTGTCGACAGCAGCGGATTCCACGGGCAGAACGCGCAGGCTCGACGGCGTCTTCACGGGAAGGCCTCCATCGCCGACCCGGCCCGGTCCTATATAGATAACCTCGCCCCCGCGCGTGGCGTGAAGGCGTCGAACCTGCTCGGCAAAACCGAAGGCCTGCTGAAGGTCGAGGGCCGCTGCTCCAGGTCGGGAGTCGTCGATGGCTTTCTCGATCGCTCGCCGGTCCGAGTCCATGCCGGTGGCCGGACCCGGGAGTCCTTCCACGCGGACCACCATCACCCGATCGGTCGCAGGCAGCGCCTGCACGAAAGCTTTAGCCCGGGCCTTGGCGCGGTCCAGCAGGGTACCGTTGCCGGCTCGCGTCGCCATCCAGGACGAGGTGTCGAGAAGCAGCACATGATCGCGAGCAGCGTTATCGCGTGACCCCCACTGTAATTGCCCGATCGCGAGCAGCAGGCACGCGATACTAAGCAACTGCAGCAGCAACGATAGCGGTTGCTGGATGCGCCGGCGTTGCTTGGAAACAACCGGCGCCTGCGCCTGAGTCCAGAATCGCAGCGTCGCAACCCTCTGGCGCTTGCGCGAACGGCTTAGCAGATATAAGGTGACGACCAACCCTGACACCGCGCCAAAGATGGCGAGGAACTCAAGCGGCGTGAGGTTCAGGAGAAACATCTACTGCATACTTCCCGCGCGCATCATGGGTCCAAAGATTGCGTCTTCCACCGACGTGTTGACCGGCAGTCCAACATAGCGGCCACCCGTGCGCAGCGCGAGCGTCTGCAAGCGGCGGGCGTAATCGTCGAAAGCCCGCGTATAAGCCACGCGGGTTTCCTCATTGGCTTCCATCTCCAGATGCGCGCCGCTTTCAGCGTCGATCAGCTCGAGTTCACCGCTCCAAGGCGGCTCACGATCCTCAGGCGCCCAAATGTGAATCAGCATCAACTCATGGCCGAGGTCGGCGATGTACTGCAGCGGCCGTTCGGGATCCTGCTCATCGAGAAAATCCGAGATCACCACCACCAGACCGCGCTGCTGATAAGCGCTGGAAAACTGACGCGCGACTTGCAGGAAGTTGCTCGACCCGCGCACATCCAGCCCATTCAGAAACTGCACCGCTGGCAGAAACCGATGCCGGCCGCCACCGCAATTGCATGATCCCTCCAGTTCGGACGAGAAGGTCTGCAAACAGACGGTATCGAGACGCACCAGGCCCACATAGGTAAGGGCCGCCGCCAGCTTGCGCGCGTAGTCGAACTTCGGCAAATCGCCCGTTCCCATGGAGGCGCTGGTATCGAGCAGGATCCGCACCGGAATTCGCGGCTCCACCTGAAACAGTTTCAGCAGCAGCTTTTCAAAACGAAGAAAGGCGCGCCAGTTCACAGCGCGATAGTCATCGCCTTGATGAAAATGGCGATGGTCCAGGAACTCCTGACCGGGGCCGGAAAACCTTGACGCGTTGCGGCCGCCGACAAGCCCGGGAAACGACTTCTGCCAGTGCAGGGTCAGCCGTTCCAGCTTCTCCAGAAGCGATTGGTCGATCAGGGGCGCTTGGGCCATACAAAGATACTGCTCGTTTTGCTTGGACGTTTAGGATACGGCTGCCGTCACGCTGTAAATGATTTTTGTTAGCAGCAAGTCGGGAGTCTGGCCGTCGGCGTGCGCGTCGAAGTTCATAATAATGCGGTGCCGCAAGACGGCGGGCGCGACGCTGCGAATGTCGTCGGCCGAAACGTGGACGCGACCGCTCATCAGCGCGAGCACTCGTCCGCATTCCACCAGAGCCTGGGCGCCTCGCGGCGAACTACCATACCGTATGTACTTGCGAGCCAGTTCATGCGCCCCTTCTTCGGTCGGCTGCGTCGCCATTACCAGGTCGATCGCGTATTCTTGAACGTGCTTGGCCACCAGCAGATCTCGGCACGTGCGTCGAAGATCCAGAATGCCTTGCGCGTCCACGATCGTGTTGAGTTCGGTTTCATCCCGCTGAATGGTGCGCTCGACAATCGTGGAAAGGTCGCTGCGCGACGGATAGGTGACGATCAGCTTCATCAGAAAACGGTCGAGTTGGGCTTCGGGCAGCGGGTACGTGCCCTCCATCTCGATCGGGTTCTGCGTCGCCATCACCAGAAAGGGCGCTTCGAGCTGATGCGTCGTGTTGCCGCTGGTCACAGTGCGTTCCTGCATCGCTTCCAGCAGCGCGGACTGTGTCTTCGGTGTTGCGCGATTGATCTCGTCCGCGAGCACGAGGTTTGAGAAAATCGGCCCGGGTTGGAAGTTCAAGGCCCGCGAGCCGCGCTCGTCGCTTTCAATCATCATGCTGCCGACAATGTCGGCGGGCATCAGGTCGGGCGTGAATTGGATGCGTGAGTACTTCAAATGCAAGACGCGTCCCAAGGTGCGAAGCAGGGTCGTCTTACCGAGTCCGGGCACGCCTTCGAGCAAGACGTGACCGCCCGCGATCAGGCAAATCAGGACTCCATCGACAATTTCCTGCTGCCCGACGATGATCTTGGCGATCTCTTTTCGAACGCGATCAAGCTGTGAGACGGCCTGGTTGAGGCCGTTATCGTTCTGCACGTGTTTATGGTAACGCCGTCATGATTGGGGTGCACGGGACTGCCCACAAGTCAGGGCAGGTGTTCCCATTCCTGTGGGTCGATACGCGCCTGACTGAGAATGGAGCGCAGCGTCCCGACTGGTACTTCCGACTTTTCGGAACAATCACGGTG
>DASQDN010000121.1:0-10165 GCA_035634155.1 Bryobacteraceae bacterium
AATCGACCGTGGAGCCGCGGGCCTCTCGTTGCCCGTCGATCGATCCACATCGACCGCCAGCAGATCATCCGCCGCTGGGCCGCCTACGCATCTACCCGAACCGCGAAGTTGTCGCCGAAGCTCAGTGGTCCCAGGTGGATGATTCGGCCGTAGGATCGCCGCGCCGCGCCCACCAGGGCGGGGGTCCGGCTTCCCTCTGCCGCGAGCTTAATGATGAACACGTCAGCGCAGGGCACATTGGTGCTTTCCCGCGCGACGGTATACTCCAAGTCCTGGTCCGAGCCGAGAAAGGCAAAGAAGAAAGCAAAATAGACCGTCTTCATTGCCGATTAATCAGCACGTCAGCGGCCAAAGATTATCTTTTCGGACGAGAACATTCTCGTCGCCAAATGCAGGAAAAATGCCGCTACTGCCATCGCAACCAGTGCCGTGGTAACCAGCAAAACCACCGACGGAGCCTTGCCGCTCAGGATCTCCGTGCCCATGATGTACTGCCCCTGAATGGGAAGCCATCGCATCCATGGCATGCTGCTCGCCGGATAAAATGTGGTGAGCACTCCCGGCGCTGTCGCCGCGAACACCAGGAACGCCATATACCCTTGCGCCTCTTTGAAGGACCGCGCATAGCAAGCCAGGTACATCTGAATCGCCGGAGCGATCAGCGCCATCGGCCACATCGCCGCCACCATCAGCAGCATCTGCGTTCCACCAAGCTGGAGCCGAATACCGATGTCCTCCAGCGAAAGTCGCGACATGACGAACGCCGTCACCAGCAGTGTCCCCATCATTCCGCCAAACGAGGACAACGCCGCCGCCAGCCACTTCCCGGCCAGCAACTGCCATCGCGGAATCGGGTTCAACAGCAGCGGCTCCAGCGATCCGCGCTCGCGCTCACCGGCCGTCGAATCGGTCGCAATCTGCATCCCGGCCGAGAACGTCGCCACCAGCAGGAACATGGGAATGAACCCCAGCATCATGCCGACCCTCTGCTGCGCGCTCGACACTTCGACCTGCTCCACCTTCAAGGCGCTCGCCACTACAGGGTTGACCCCGCGAGCCATCAATCGCAGACTCCCCGTCTCATTGCTGAACCGTCCAAGCAGGCCATTCAGCTTCCGCACCTTCGATCGTGCCGAGTTGCGCGTTGCGTCCGACACCACCTTCACCGGCGCCGGCCGCGAGTCACGGAACTTTTCGCCGAAGTCCTTCTCAATGACCAACACCATATCGACAACGCTTTCCCGCACCGCCTCTTCGGCGCCCGCGGGACCTTGCGTCAGTTGCACGCCTTCCTGCTGCTCCAGCCAACTGATGAGCAACGGCGCATGCTCACGACCCACGACAGGAACCTGAATCTCCTGCGCGGCCTTCTCCTGCCCAGCCGTCTTGCTGAACATCAGGCCCACCACCATTGGGCCCACCAGGGTACTGAACAGGATGGTATAGAGCGCTCGCCGGTCGCGGAAACCGTCAACCAGTTCCTTACGAGTGACATTCAACGTTCGCCGCAGGTTCACGCCGTTTCTCCCTGCGGTCCAACCAGCCGCACGAACGCGTCTTCAAGGTTCGTCGTCTCCGTCAAAGCGAGCAATTCCTCTGTAGTGCCCGCGGCGACCACATGCCCTCGGCCCATCACCACGACGCAATCGCACAAAGCCGACACCTCCTGCATCACGTGGCTGGAGAACAACACACACCGGCCCTCGCTTCGCAGCCTACGAATGACGGTGCGCACCGCGCGAGTGCTCATTACATCCAGGCCATTAGTAGGCTCGTCTAGCAGGATGTTTTGCGGCTCATGCACCAGCGCCCGAGCCAGTGCCACCTTCGTTCGCTCACCATGCGAGAAACCGGCCACGCGGCGATCGGCCACCGCCGTCAGATCAAGCATTGCGATCCACCGATCAATATGTGCTTCCAGTTCCGAGCCGAACATTCCGTGCAGATTCCCGAAGTACCGGATGTGCTCTCGCGCCGTGAGCCGTGGATACAAGCCCGAGACGTCGGGCAGCACGCCGAGCCGCTCCTGCGCCTTCAAGGGATCGGCTGCCACATCCAGCCCGTCGATTTCTACCGTGCCGCTGTCCGGCTTCAGCAGTCCATACACCATGCGCAGCGACGTCGTCTTGCCCGCGCCGTTGGGCCCAAGCACGCCCGTCACAGCCCCATCCGGCGCCACGAACGAGACGTCATCCACCGCCACAACGGTCGCGAATCCTTTGCGAAGATTCCTGGCCTGGATCATTTGCTGACTCCCCGCATCGGATCGGGACCGGACGGCCCCAGAAAGAACGGAGGTCGCTTAACTCTGTTCACGCACCGCGTCTCCAGGTTGGAAGCATTGCCATCGTTGAGGAACTGCGCCATTAACTTTAAAACACAACCGGTGCCCCATGTTCCATGGCCTGCCGCAGGTACAACGATGTGGGCAGCGTTTTTCCATTGCTTGGCGACCTGGTCTCCCCACGATGGCGGCGTCACCGGATCGAGCGCTCCTGACAGAATCAACGCCTCCACATCCGACGGCGGCGTGTCGAAATAAGCCGGGTCCAGTTGGCCCTTGGGCCAGAACGAACAAGGCTGTATTCGCAGGTCGAGCATCTCTGCGCCCACGAACGTTCCAGCCGCTTCACGTTCTACCGACCCCGGCTGGATGCGAGTGGCGTCCTCGCTGCATACAACGGAGAAGTGCATGCCCTGAGCCATATTCGTTTGCGCGGGGTCGAAAGCCGCCCCGAACGCATAAAAGCCCGTGAAATTCCCTTTCTCAGCCTGCTCGATCAGCAGCGGAACCAAAGCGCCAGTCATAGGCGAGTAGAGGGTAGCGAACAGAATGCCGCTGATCGTCAAACGCTTCACATCTACTTCCTTCTCCGAGCCGGTCCTTGGATGCACAAGGCGTACGCGCTGTGGCCTGGCTTCGAGCCGAGCAAGCAGCGCCTTCAACCTTTCGCCGATGCGAGGAAAGCGACTGTTGCATCCAGCGTCCTTCGCGCAATCGCTCAAAAGCAGATCGAGCGCCCGCTGGCTGTCGCGAGCCATGTACAGCGGCAGCCGCATATCAGGAGGAGCGACGCCATCCAGGATGACAGCGCGCACACGCTCGCCATGCCGGCGGACATAAACCATAGCGGCCCGCGTGCCATACGATCCGCCATACAGATTGATCTTCGAGTAGCCTAGGAACTGCCGCACATCATCGAGGTCATCCATCGCGATAGGCGTCGTGTACAGGGTTACGTCGGCCTTGTTCTTGTACGACTCAAGGCACGCCTTCAAGCGTTTCGTGAACTCATCAGGATCTTCCTCGTCGACGCCATCGGCCGAAGATTTGCACTCCAGCGGGTTCGACTTGCCCGTCCCGCGTTGATCCACCAGCACAACGTCGCGGTCCGTCTGAATAAGGCGGAAAGGTTCGCGCACCTGGCCCGCGAGCTCGGCCGCGCCTTGTCCAGGTCCGCCGGCGAGGAAGAATAACGGATCAGGAGAAGACTTCTGCTTCAAGGCCGGAAGCACCACGATCTTCAGCGCGATCTTGCGGCCTGCCTTGGCTTGCCGGTCCTCCCACACGTCGAGCGTTCCGCAATATGCATCGCTCGGGCCGTCGCCGGGCTTGCAAGGCTTCAGCCGGTCAATAGCGGCATCCTTCACCAGGCCGCTGCAAGCGCACAGAAGCAGTGCGGCTCCGGCCAAACAGACACGAAGGGCGATCATTTTACAGTTCGATTCTCAGTGTACTGTGCTGTACTCTGGTCAATTGGTGAGGCATTTTCGTTCCGGGCGTCTTGTCCTTGCGTTGTTATTCGCAGCGGCACAAATTGCCGCCGCACAATCCAAGGATACTCAGCCGTATCTCGTTCTGGTTTCGTTCGACGGCTTCCGCCACGACTACGCCAAGCTGCATAACGCCCGGAATCTGTTGAAGCTGGGGCAGGATGGGGCTGCCGCCGAAGGCTTGCGGCCCGGCTTTCCCAGCATGACCTTCAGTAGTCACTTCACAATAGTCACCGGCGTCCATGCCGAACGTCACGGCATCGTCGACAACGCCTTCTACGACCCGGAAACAGACGAGGAATATCAGTTCTCAAAGACCGCGCAGGAAGGCAAGTGGTATAGGCGAACTCCACTTTGGGTGCTTGCCGAGCGGCAGGGCATCCGCACGGCGACCTACTCCTGGCCAGGCAGCGAAGCCGCCATCGAAGGCGTCCGCCCGAGCATCTGGCGCAAGTACCGCGACCAGGGCACCCATGACGAGCAGGTGGACCAAGCGCTTGAATGGCTGCGACTGCCGCTCCCCGAGCGCCCGCGTTTAGTCATTCTCTACTTCAGTGCCATAGATAGTCTCGGCCACAAGATGGGGCCTGACGCGCCGGAAATGCCGGCCACTGTCCAGGAACTGGATCGCATCATCGGACGCCTTCGCGATGGGCTCCGGCAACTGCCGTTACGCGTGAATCTGGTGATCGTTTCCGACCATGGCATGCGCGCCATCGACGGCCGCATCGCGCTTCGCGACTTCACCGACTTGAGCAAGATCAAAACCGTTCAAGGCGGAGGCGCCATCCTTCATCTGTACACAACCGACCCGCAGATTCGCGAGAAGGTCTACAGCGACCTGCGCGGCAAGAGCCCGCATTTTGAGGTGTATCGCCGCGCAGAAACTCCACCCCACTGGCACTACACGCGCGACCCGCGCATCGGCGACTTAGTCGTGGTGGCCAAGGGAACGAAGCTGCTCGATGCTCGCATGTCTGAGCCCGTCAACCGAACTCCCACGCCTTTCAACTTGGGAGCCCACGGTTTCGACTCGGGCATGTTCCCGGACATGAAGGGCGTGTTTTTCGCCGCCGGCCCCCATATCCGAGCGGGCAAGAAACTGCCGGTTGTGGACTCGATTCACCTGTTTCCGTTTCTCGCCAAACTCCTCGGCGTAAAGATCCCCGCGGATATCGACGGTAAACTGTCCGTATTGACGTCTATTTATCGAAAGTAATCGAAGAAATAATTTCCCAACAAAGTCTTTAATTCTTCGATGACGGCGAGGCGGCGACCGGCGTCAGGCTGCTCGTACGCATAGGCGATGAGCCGCTCGCCGGCCTCACTCGCGACGCGGATCTTCAAATCGAGCCCACCCAAGTCGAGGTGGAACTGGTCCAGGAAGAAACGCTTAACCAGCGCCGCCGGGCCGACTTCCGCGCTGGTATGCCGGTGGCGCGTCCCCGCGCTGACGTGCCCGCCTAGCGCGATCGTACGAAAGTCGGGCCGCTCATCAAGGAACGCCACAAACGCGTCGATGATCGCCCCCAGCAGCACCCGGCCATCTTCGGGCGCCGCCATCGAGAACCGGGCCTCCAGCATCCCCCTGAGGTCCTCGACATGCTCGATCGCAATCGCATCCACGATGGCTTGCCTGTCCGGGAAAAACCGATAAAGCCCGCCCACCGACACACCTGCAGCTTCCGCGATGCGACTCGTCGTGACCTGCTCAAGTGGCTCATTCGCCAGCAGATCTGACGCTGCCCGAAGAATCTGGTACACCGTCTCGGTGCTGCGCTCCTGCACGGGAGCTCGTCGGATGCGCTCGATTCGGGTCACGGGTTATTGACATTATGCCACCTGGAATGGTAAAAAGCGAATGAGCTTTCGCGTTTTCCTCAATCATGCCAGTACCGATCTCTCAGATGTGGACCGTAGCCTCCTACGTCGTGAAGCAAAAGCTCGCGGGCCGAAAGCGATATCCGCTGGTGCTGATGCTGGAGCCCCTGTTCCGCTGCAATCTGGCGTGCGCGGGATGCGGCAAGATCCAGTACCCGGCACACATCCTGAAGAAGAACCTATCGCCCGAAGACTGCTTCAAAGCGGTGGAGGAATGCGGCGCGCCTATCGTCAGTATTCCGGGCGGCGAGCCGCTCATGCACCCGCAGATCGCCGAGATCGCGGCCGGGCTCGTGGCGCGCAAGAAGTACGTATATTTGTGCACAAATGCGCTACTCCTCAGAGAAAAGCTGCATTTATTCGAGCCGTCCAAATACTTGACGTTTTCTGTCCACGTCGACGGGGAGCGCGAGCATCACGACTTTTCCGTGTGCAAGGAAGGCGGCTATGACATCGCGATCGCAGGCATTCGGGAAGCCATCGAGCGCGGCTTCCGCGTAACCACCAACACCACTTTGTTCGATGGAGCCGATCCGAAGAGCGTCCGCGCCTTTTTCGACGAGATGATGGATCTGGGGGTGGAAGGGATGATGCTTTCGCCCGGCTACTCGTACGATAAGGCCCCGGACCAACAGCACTTCCTGCCCAAGAGCCGCACGCGCAAGCTGTTTCACACGATGCTGTCAAACAGGAAGTCGCGCTGGGCCTTCAATCAATCCCCGCTCTTTCTCGAATATCTGATGGGCCTGCGCGAATACGCCTGCACGCCATGGGGCATGCCGACGTACAACCTGTTCGGCTGGCAGAAGCCGTGCTACCTACTACAGGACGGTTATGCCGAGTCGTTCGCCGAGCTGATGGAAGCGACCGAATGGGCGCAGTACGGAACCGAGTCGGGCAACCCGAAATGCGCCAATTGCATGGTGCACAGCGGATATGAAGCGTCGGCCGTAGACCACACGTTCTCCTCGTTTGGCGGGTTCCTGGCGACCGTGAAAGCCACGCTATCTGCCAGGTACTCGAACCGGGAAGCGCTCGATGCATTGGAGCGCTCCACTACTTCACGCCCTTCGTCTGAACTGGTTCAAGTGCAGACCGCGAGCAAATGAGCGATCCCGGCGATCTGCGCGCCGCTCTGGAGAAGGCATTCGACTATCGTGGCGACGTAACGATCACTCGCAGCGATGGATCGCGGGTGGAAGGCTATATCTTCGATCGCAAGAACGGCGCTACGCTCGACGATTCGTACGTGCGCCTTTATCCCAAGGACAGCTCCGAGAAGGTGGCGGTCCGCTATTCCGAAATTACGGATGTGGCCTTCACCGGGCGCGACACCGCGGCGGGCAAATCGTGGGAAGCGTGGGTGAAGAAGTACCTGGAGAAGAAGGCGGCGGGTGAAACGCAGATCGAGATCAAACCGGAAAGCCTCGACGACTAAACCGAAGGACGCTTTTCCTTAGCAAACTCCACCGCCGCGGCAAGCTGCTCCTCCAGCGACGCTTCAGGCTGGCCGTAAATCTGGCCGCTCAATTCACGCCGGAATTCAGACACTGCCTTCATCTGACCTTCCGAAGGGCGAAACCCTTTCTCAAACATCCTCAGCTCGATTGCGCCCAGCATCGTCAGCAGAATCTTGCCCCTTCGCTTATCGAGCGTGAGGGTGAACGCCGTTGCCGCTTTCTTGGCCAGGCTCTTCTTCGTCGCCATTGCAATGAGTTTAGCTCGCGACGGCGGCGCAATCCCGAAGCCTTCCATCGGCTTGTTAAAATAACGATGCGGCCTTAAACCCGCATCCCTTCACAATCCAATGGAACAAGAACAGCGAGAAGCGCTGCGGAGCGAACGCAAACTCCGCGTGGTTAAAAACGAAGAAGAAGGTACCAGCGTCCAGAACTTACCGAAGGGTGTATACGGCTTCACCTACGCGCCTGCCACCGAGACCCCGTTGTTTGCTCGCAAGAGTTACCACAGCTTTGAGGTACACAAGCTGACCGACGGGTCCGTTCACATGCTGGTGTTTGTCAGCGCGGCTGATGCCGAGCGCCTGCGTACCCATGACGACGATCTCGATGTGACCGTTTATCCGGATCCATACCAGGAAGCGACCACCATGGTGACGCTCCCGTTTGAGCGCGTCCTGAGCAGCCTGTATAAACCGATCCGGTATGACGGTAACGCCGTGCCGTTGAAAGTGGCGGCCATCTAAAGCGCGGCTGTTATCGTTGAATCGTGAGTGAAAACGCTTCGAAGCTCGCGCTCCGTCGTGAAACCGACCGCAGTCCCGCTCTGTACAAACTGGGCTGGTATCACAGCTTCGAATTTCCCGACGGCACGACCATTGAAGGCGTGCAATCGATCGCGCAGTTGCGGGAACGTTGGGCTCGATTTCCGCTGCCCGGCGATCTTGCCGGCAAGCGCGTGTTGGATATCGGCGCATGGGACGGCTGGTTCAGCTTCGAAGCCGAACGCAGAGGCGCAGAGGTGGTTGCGCTCGATTGCGTCGAGATTCCGAACCTGCTCGCGGCTAAGCAACGCCTGAATTCGAGCGTCGCGTATCGCGTCAGCAATCTGTATCGAATTCCGCAGCTCGAGCTTGGCGTCTTCGATTACGTGTTCTTTCTGGGAGTGCTGTATCACGTCAAGCATCCGCTGCTTGCGCTCGAAATCGTGTGCGCCTTGACGCGCGAAGTGGCGATTGTCGAGTCGGCTGTGATCGACGGGCCGGCGTACAACACGGGCGTACGCGAAGAGATCCCAACCCTGGAATTTTTCGAGACCGACGAGCTTGGAGGACACTTCGACAATTGGTTCGGGCCGTCGGTCGCGGCACTGATGGGCATGTGTCGCGCCGTCGGATTCGCACGTGTGGAGTTGCTAAGCGTCACGGCCACTACCGCGAGCGTCGCCTGCTTCCGTCGATGGCCCGCGCCGGAGGAGCCATTCACTACCGCCGCGCCCGTGTTGGATGCTCTTACCAACAACGCGGACATGGGCGTGAACGTCACGACGGGCAACGACGACTACCTCACGTGGTGGTTCTCCTGCGACGAAGACCTGACGCGTTACGACCTGGAATTTGAGGTCGGCGGGTTCGGCTGTCATGCCGTATGGATGACGCGTCGGGAAGGGCATCGATGGTCCGCCAACACAATCGTACCCCCCGGGCTGCCGCAGGGATGGGCCGAAGCTCGAATGCGGACCAAGCGCAGTCAGTTCAGCGAGGCGAGGCGCATTGCGGTCGATCTCCCCGCTCGCCTCAATGGCGAGTTGTTCGTGCAGGCCATACAGGACGGCGTTACGTGGAGCACCACTCAACTCGCGTCCGACACCCCGAGCCTTGTTCTATGGGTGCGCGGCTTAGGTGAGAACGCGGATCGGGCCAACGTCAGCGTCGAGTGCGGAGACGCGCGCATGCCCGTGCACTTCGTAGGTGAGCCTGATGCCAACGATGCCAGGCAAGTAAACGTGCAGGCGCCGGAGCATCGTGAGCCTGGCGAGGAGTTGACGTTTACAGTGCGGTACGCAGGGGCGACTTCAAACCGGGTATCTATCGTGCGTGCTTAGTCGTGCGGATGTTTACGAGCGAAGAATGCTACTAGACGCCATTCGGCACTCATAGATCTTGAACGCCGCAACCAGGCGTTCGCCGTCTTGCGAGGTCGGGATGGCAACACCTGGGCACGTATGGGTCAGTTGCGCTCTTTGATATGTTCCGTACGTTGACGAATAGGCCTTCCGGTACGGCCAAGATGATCGGGCACAGATCAAGGCCTTCGTTCCTAGTCATTTAGGAAAGCAATTGTTTTACGATAAGCTGACTGGCAAGACGAGCCATCCATGCAGGCTTAACGTTCCAGGTGTAAATGCGCGGTGACACTCATGCGGGCTTTTCATTGATGCCATGAAGACCTTCGCTCAATTTCGTGAACAGGCGTGTTCTCGAGCGAGTCCAGTGGGTCCACAAACATCGAGAAGACGCTTCTCAGAGCCTTGAAGGTTCTCAAGCTGTTTAAATCTTCCCCACTACATCTGCCGCGGCTTCGCCGTTCAGGAGAGAGGCTACCCAGGGTTCACAGTCGACGTGGATATCATCGCCTACATAGGCCGCGGAATCGAACGGGAGAAGGATTACGCCGATGTGGTTGAAGTGGTGAAAGCAAAGCATCCCCCACGGGAGTTGGACGTCGACTCACGAGTGCGGAATGCTTGCCAGAAAGTTTGGGACGCGTTGTTCGAGAAGAAGGCGTGATTCAAAACGCCGGGTCCGTTCCCTTTCCGAACACGCAAGATGGGGAATCGGGCGTAGCACCGGCTGGCCCGTTAAAACGCGGCTAACGCGTGCGCGACCGCGAGGTTTCCACGCCCCGCGACGAAGACTGCTGAGCCACCTGCAATTGCACCGGAGGAATCCGGCGAACCGCCGTCTGCACGCCAGGGCGACCCTCGTGATACAGCGTTAGCGTCAGGAGCACATCTTCCGATCGGCGCACATAGTCGAGTCCGCCGCTCC
>DASQDN010000122.1:0-20574 GCA_035634155.1 Bryobacteraceae bacterium
GCAAAATGCAGGATACCGGGTAGAAGCAGGCATGAGTCCGGCGACTGATTCGATGTAACGTGGCGGAGGTTGTTGAGGACCTTTGCGAAGTCCGGCGCTCCGTCAAGTACGACGGCCGCGGAAAGCTCGGGATTGATTGCAGCAGCGATTGTGCCTGCAAGCCCCTCACCAACCAACCCGAGCCGTGTGGAATCCACGGCGGCGTTCGCTTTCAAATAGGCCAACACGGATCGGACATCTTGTTGGATAAGACCCTGCGGCGCCACCCCTTCAGCAAGATGGCTGAACGTTGAGTGATCGGCTCGGGCATCCAGTTCAATGACGACCATCTCAAGCTGTGCAAGTGCCGTGCCAAGTAAAGCGAAAGCCGCGTCGTCGCCGTCGGCATGCGTTCGCAGGATGATCACGGCGGGTACGCGGCCCATGGTCTTCTTCGGCGCGTATGCGAACGCAGAAATCGGTCTGCCGGCGGGTGCTGATTCCAGCCCAATCGCTGCTATTAGTTTTCGTTGAAGATCGTTGCGGCTTTTCTGCGCCGCCGGCCAGCTTCCGGCCCGTTGCGTCTTGCTCAATGCCTGTAGGGCTCGCTGTTCGAGGTCCTCAAGGACCGCTGTTGGCTGCGCAAGCGCTATCTTGATTACGAACGCGCCCGCTAATGCATATCGCATCACAGACCTGTGACGCTCCACGGTTGCGGAATGTGCAGCCGTGTTTTGCATGAAGCTTTTGCCTCAGGTGTGATTGCCGGCTCGTGCAAGGATCTTGACGGCTGCAACGTTCCTGGCGCACTGTTGATGTCGATTGGTCTTTATCCTGGCTTGGTCTGCCGCATTGACGTTCCATGCGTACGTGGCTATCCGGGTGAGCAGTGTTTTCTGGCGCCGCAATGACGAAGCAATCAGCGGCCGCCGCGCGCTCTCAGAATATGGAGAAACAGAGTTCGCCGGGGTTGCGACCTGTGCTATCGTACAACCAGATGGTTGTACGTCGCGAGTCGCCGGCCGACTTAGACCGGTTGTTTGGCGCGCTGGCGGATTCTACGCGGCGCGATATTCTCGCGCGCGTCATGAAGGCGGACGCGTCGGTCAGCGAGTTGGCCGAGCGTTATCGGATGTCGTTTGCAGCGGTGCAGAAGCATGTGGCCGTGCTGGAGCGAGCCCATCTGGTGACCAAGCGGAAGGATGGGCGCGCACAGCGGGTCGCGGGCAACCCAAAAGCCGTTCAACGCGCGAATCGCTTGCTGTCGCAGTTTGAGCAGATCTGGCAGGCGCGCATCAATGGTTTGGAGGAGCTGCTCGGTAAGTCAGATCAAGGAGAATGAATGCCTGTCGTTGAGATTCACAAAGATCCCGAGGCGTTGACGATGACGGTTATCGCCCAGTTTGCGGCGCCTGTCGCTCGTGTTTGGAATGCGTACGCTGACCCGCGTCAGCTTGAGCGCTTCTGGGGGCCGCCGAGCTGGCCGGCGAAGTTCGTTCGTCATGACTTTGTCGTGGGCGGACGCTCGGAGTACTACATGAGTGGTCCGAACGGCGAGCGGTCTGGAGGTTACTTTGAGTTTGTGTCCGTTGATGAGCCTCGCTCGTTTGAGGTTAAGGACGGGTTTCTTGGTGAGGATGGCAGGCCTGCAGAAGGGATGCCGTCGATGACCATGCGGTTTACGTTTGAGCCGCACGAGGGCGGAACGCGCATGGTGACGTTGACGACGTTTCCTTCGGTTGAAGCGATGGAGCAACTGCTTAAGATGGGCATGGAAGAGGGTATGAAGTCTGCCATGGGTCAAATCGACGCTGTGCTGGCCGCTGGTTGATTACTCGTAAGTGACTTGTTGTGCCATGTCGAAGGGCATGGCACAACGGTGCAGATTGTTGAAGGAACCAGAGTGATTTTGAATGGGCCTCGGTTCTGATTTGCTTGAACGTCTGATTGGCTGCAGAGAGCTGATGAAGGCCGGCGTCGTTTCCAGCATTGCGGCGCTGTGGGTTCCGGATGGCTGCTTTATGGACAGGAACCGACCGAGTCCCGCAGATGATTTTTGCCGGTGAGCCGCTCAACGAGCAGAGGTTGCGGAATCGCTCGCGGCTCCGGAGGGTGCGGATCTGGTGTCGCGGCTGGTTCGATGGGACATGATGATTCCGAACGGATGAGTGCTGGTGGATGCGGGGCGAGGGCAGTTCGCTTCGAGGTGAAGTGTCGCTACAGGCCTGCTACATAGATACCGAGGGCGCGCAGGCGGGCGGCGCTCAGGCTGCTTAGATCTACGGCTCCGGTCAAAAATGTGCGGCGGATGATTTCGGCCCCGTCGATGCGGTTGCCGATTCCGGTTAGCGACTTGATCTCCGGGTAGTTCATGTCGGAGCCGTCAGGGCCGTGGCAGCGGGCGCATTGCGCGTCGTAGATGGCTTTGCCGTCTTCCCACGCTTTCACGTCAGCTACGGTTGCGGCCGGGTCGGACTTCAAGATGCGACGCACACGACCCGCTTCCACAAACGCTGTGAGTTGCTGCATTGCGCTCGCGCCAGGATTGAATACGATTCGCACGTCTGACGGAGCGCCCGTGCAGGCGGTGCGCCATTTGGCTTCTTCTAGCGGGACCACTGCCGTTACCGTGACGCCCACTTCGCGTGCTGCCTTTTGCATGTCGGCCAGCTTTGTCATCTCAGCGCGACAGGCGGCGGCATCGGCGATGTTCGGCAGGTAGACCATCGCGATTCTTCCGTCACCTGCGTTGGGAACCGGAGATCCGAGCTGCAGCCGGGTTTTCTCCTCGGCCATGATGCCGAACGACATCCATACTGCAATCGCGATCCGCTTCATAACGCCGCAACCATCAGACCCGCCGCGCCCGCGCCTAGCACCAGCCACGCCGAGTTCACTCGGAACCAAAATACCGCCACCGCGCTTGCGGCCGCAATCGCTAGCGTTATCCAATCGATGACGGCTGCGCGTGCGAGCTGCGAGGTGACTACGGCCATCAATGCCAATGATGCCACGTTGACGCCGTCGAGAAAGGCGCCGGCGGCTCGTGATTTTCGAATGCGGGGGACAAGAGGTCCGCTCAAGGCCACGAAGATGAAGGCCGGCAGGAAGATTCCGATAGTCGCGACGAGAGCGCCGGGTGCGCCGCCGAGCACATAGCCGATGAAGGTCGCGGTGGTGAAGACGGGACCTGGGGTCACCTGGCCGACGGCAATCGCGTCGAGCAACTGAGCTTCGGTTAGCCAATGCCATCGCTCCACCAGGTCGGCACGGAGGAAAGCAAGCAACACGTAACCGCTTCCGAAGAGCACCGAGCCGATCTTGGCAAAGAACAGGAACAGCGGCATCAAGCCGAAAGGGACGACGGCTGCAAGCGTCGAACCAGGAGCGGCCACGCGGGCCGTCATCCATAGCAATCCGGCGGCGAACAAGACTGCGAGTTCATTGGCTCCGAGCGCAACCGCGAGCACGCACGCGCTCCCAAGGAGCGCAAGCCACCGTGTCTTGACCGCTGTCTTGCCGAGGCCGATGAGCGCCTGCGCAATCACGGCGATCATCGCGGGCTTGATTCCGTACAGCAGGCCAGAGGCTTGCGGTCGAGATCCAAAGGTCACGTATGCCCATGCGATGAACGTGACGATGAGGGCTGCGGGAAGTATGAAACATACGCCCGCGATCAGCAATCCCGGCCAACCGGCGCGCCGATGGCCGATGTGGATTGCCAGCTCGGTCGAGTTCGGTCCTGGAATCAAGTTTGTGGCGCCGAGCAGATCGAGGAACTCCTGCTGGTCAAGCCACTTTCTGCGGCGCACCACTTCTTCTTGCATGAGCGCGATGTGCGCGGCGGGGCCGCCGAAGGATATGGTCCCGAGACGGAGGAACAACCAGGCGAGCTCAGACACGTATCCACCCCGTTAGGGAGCGCTGGTACTCGACGGTGGTGACGTCGGTGAAGTCGCTGGTGTGAATTGACCAGGAGTGGCGTTGAATCGCGATGCGATCCGCGTTTGCGACGACGATAACGTTGTATGAATTGCCTTCGCCTCGGGAGCGGGTGGAGATCGCAGTGCCCGCTTGCACCAGCACAGCCGAGTGGCCGCCGATGCGCAGGCGCTCGGCCGGCGCGGAGAGTTCGGCAACATGCAAATGTCCGGAGAGGATAAGATCCACACCGCATTGGGTGAGCGCTTTCAAGGCAGATCGCGCGCGGCCGACCAGCGGTTGATCCGAGGTGGCGGGCAGATCCAACGGATGATGGGCCACCAGCAGATTCACAGCTCCCGG
The DNA here is from genome assembly GCA_035634155.1 of Bryobacteraceae bacterium. Lineage (GTDB taxonomy): Bacteria > Acidobacteriota > Terriglobia > Bryobacterales > Bryobacteraceae > DASQDN01. The sequence goes on from DASQDN010000122.1 coordinate 4,264, forward strand.
CGCGGCGGTTGCGAGTTCGCGTTGGAGCCGGGATACCTGGTCGGAGCTGATGCGGCCGCCCTTGAAGGTCAGGGATCGGGCCGTGTTTACGGAGACGACGGTCAACTCGGCGTCGGAATAGAAGGGCTCGACGTTCTCGGCGATGTAGGCACGGTATCGCTGGAGACGCTCGACGAAGCGGCCGTAGAGGTTATACAGCTCGATGTCGTGATTGCCGGGGACAATGAGCTGCGGCTGCGGGAGATGGTCAAGGAAGGCGCGTGCGTCGGCGAATTCGCTGATGCGGGCTCGCTGAGTGAGGTCGCCGGAGACGACTACGAGGTCGGGCTTGAGGTCCGTTAACTGCGCCTTCAAGCGCCGGACCATGGCGGCATCGGTGCGGCCGAAGTGCAGGTCGGAGATATGAGCAATGGTGCGCATCCTAGTCGCTCGCTGGGGCCATGACTTTGAGGGCTTGAGGGCGGGTCCTGTAAACGAGTGGAGAGCGCATGCGGACGACTTCGCCGTCGAGGGCGACGCTCACGCGGCGACGCATGGTTTCGATTCGCGCCCACTCGACATCGCGGTCAAGGACGTCGGGCGCTTCCTCGATTCTGCCGGCGAACGCGAGGATCACTGACTTCAGCAGGGTGAGGCGGGTTGTGCCCGCGACCGCGCACAGGTGGAGCAGGCCGCCTGATAACCGCTCGCGGCTGCCGGCCTGCAGCCCTGAGAAGTGGTAGCGATTGTTGCCGACAAAGACGAAGGGGGTGCGCGTGACCAATCCCGCCTGATCGGTGAGAAGGCGCACGGTGGGGATTGGAAAGCGCCAAATCGCGCGTACGGCGGCGGGAATCAACGAGAGTGTTTTTGAGAATCCGCGACGCATGCTTCGTTCTCGCTCCATGACCAAGGTCGGATAGAAGCCAAGGCTGGAGTTGTTCAGGAAGATGTGTCCGTTCACCTCGCCGGCGTCGATGCGCACAGATTGGCCTGCTGCAATGACGCGCGCCGCATTGTCGAGTTCCAGAGGCAGCTTCATGTCGCGGGCGAAATGATTCAAAGTGCCCGCGGGTATCACGCCGAGCGCGGTGTCAGTTCCCACCAGAGCGGCTCCTGTGAGGCTCACTGTGCCGTCGCCTCCGGCAGCTACGACGCAGTGGAATCGGCGCTGCACGCGTTCGGCGATTTCCTTTTGGGCGTCGAGCTTCGGACCCAGAACGAGGATTTCAGCGGTGATGCCGAGGCTCGCGAAGGCGGCCTCTACGTCACTTGCCGCCACTCCTCCGCGATTGACTCCCGAAGCGGGATTGAGCAGAACGGCGACGCGGAGGGCGTTGGAAGCCACTTGGCAACCATATTACTTCGGCCGCAGGTTCACTTCTGCTGCAGGCAGTACAGATATTCGTCCGTGCGAATGAAGATCTGGTTGTCCACGGCTACGGGGCTGGCGAGGGTGTGGCTATCGAGTTTGTTGACGCCGAGGATCTTGAATACGGGTCCGGCTTGCACGACGGTTGTGTTGCCGTCCTCGTTTACCAGGTAGAGTTTGCCGTCGGCGAGCAGCGGCGATGAGCTATAGGTCCCGTGCTCAATGCGCTGATTTTCGTAGATCGGCTTGCCTGTCAGCGGGTCGAGGCAGTGCACGATTCCGATGTCATTCAACACGTAGATGTATTTGCCGTCGGTGACGGGAGTCGGGACATCGGCTCCCAGGTTATTAGTCCAGAGCTCGTTTTTGCCTGTGATGTCTCCCGATCCGCCGGCCTTGAAGCCGATGAAGGGACGGCCTCGGGTGCTGGTGGTGAACACATTGCCTTCGATGACGACCGAGGACGCGATGGTTCGATTTGCGCGATTATCCGTGGGATTAAATCCGGCCAGCCGCCATAATTCCTTGCCGGAATTGAGGTCGTGGCCGGTGACATAGTCGGCTCCCGAGATGATTAGTTGTTCGCCGGTTCCTACTTTCGCGATCTGCGGGGTGGCGTAGTTGTCGGGCGACTCGCTCTTGGCGTCGGTGGGACGCTCAACTTTCCAGATGGTTTTGCCGGTGTTCTTATCGACGGCGAAGACGTAAGACGGATCGTCGGTCTTCATGCCGTGGAGTACCTGCACGTAGAGGCGATCTCCGTGCAGCAGCGGGGTGGAGGCGTAGCCATGGTTCAGGCCGAAGCGGCCGTAATCGGCCTGGATGTCGCGCTTCCAAACTTCCTGCCCGGCGAAGGTGAAGCAGGCGAACTTGCCGTTGCCCGTCATAACCCACACGTGCTTGCCGTCGGTGATCGGTGAAGGCGAGGCCGAATTCTGCTTGCGGAAGAGTTGATTTCCGCTGTCGATTTCCTTGCGGTATTTGATGGATCCGTCAGCGCGATTTACCGCGATTAGGAATATCTTATCGGGGTTTTTGCCTGGTGTTCCGCGCTCGCCGAGATGGACGAAGCCTTCCTCGGCCGACATCACGAAGATGGTGTCGTTCCAGATAGCCGGTGTCGCCGCGCTCCAGCTTGGGAGCTTGGTGCGCCACTTGACGTTCTTTTCCTGCGTCCATTCAACGGGCAGATTCTTCGCGGTGGGCGCGGTCCCGTTGGATTTGGGGCCTCGCCACTGCGGCCAGTTGGCCTGCAACGAGGTTCCGGCAACCAGCGTGGTGACGATCAGGGCTAAAGATGGACGCATAGCGACAATCGACATGATAACTGATGACGCCGCGAGTGCCGAGCCCGGTTACTGCCTTTGGCGATCGCTTGTTATGATGGGCGCTGGCTCATGTCCGACCGCTCGTTCGAACCCTCGCCCATCTCAGACGCCACCACTAACAACGTTCAAGTCGAGGTGCTTTCCCGGCACGTGCCGGAAAATTCCAGGCCTGAGTTCGATGAGTGGGTATTTCAATACACGGTGCGCATTACGAATCACGGCTCGGAGACTGTGCAGCTTCTCAGCCGCCATTGGGTTATCACCGATGCGCTGGAGCATGTGGAGGACGTGCGCGGCCCTGGCGTGGTGGGCGAACAGCCGGTGCTTAGACCGGGCGATTCGTTCAAGTACTCCTCGTGGTGCCCTTTGCGGACACCCACGGGAGTGATGCGCGGCGCCTACACCATGACGTACACCGATGGCCGGCACTTCGATGTTGAGATCGCGCCGTTCGCGCTGAAGGCTCGCTACACCGTGCACTAGTAGTTGAGCTTGGCCAGATAGTCGTAGCTCTTCTTCAAAGAGTCGAGGGGCGCTCCAGGGGTCTGGTCCTGTTCGACGAAGAAGTGCTTCACTCCGGCCGACTGGGACGCTTTCAGGACGGCGGCCATATCGATTGAGCCCTCACCCACTTCGCGGAAGGCGGTGCGGGGGACACGCTCGTCAAAACGCTGCTCGGTACCTTTCTCGACGTTCTTTAAATGCATTAACGCGACGCGCTTGCCGTACTTCTTCAGAACGTCCACGGGATTGACTCCGGCTACCTGCGACCACATGATGTCGAGCTCGAGCCCGACAAGTTTTGGATCGGCAGTCTTCATCAACACGTCGAGCAGAGTGCCGCCCTCGGCGGGCGCAAACTCGAATGCATGGTTGTGATAACAGAGCCGCAGGCCGGCCTTGTTACAGAACTCGCCGGCTTTGTTCAGCGTGTCGCCGAGCTTGCGAATGACGTCGGCGCCGCCGCGATCCGCGGGAGCGATGTAGGGACACACGGCATATTGGAAGCCCTTCTTCTTCGCGTCTTCCAGCGCGGCGGGGAGTTTCTCCGGACTACGCGTGAATAGCGCGGTTTCAATGTGTATACTGACGGGCTTCAGAGATGTTTGCTGCAGCGCGGGCCAGATCTTGTCGAGGCCGTTGGAGACAGCTTCCACTTCCTTGAAGCCCATCTGTTCCAGGGCCTTCAGGGTTTCGAGAGGCTTCTCCGGCAGCACACTTCGCAACGTGTAAAGCTGCACGCCGACGTTTTTCAAAGTGCGCCCGAACAGGGCAGGAGCGGCCAGCAAGGGCAGAAACTGGCGACGACTGAGTGGCGACATGCTTTTATGCTAGTCGATCGTGGCGTACACTTTCAGAGATGAAAGAACTTCTGGTGCGCGAGCGCATGGCTCCGTGGTGGGTCGGCCTACTGGTCGGGCTGGTGTGCGCGTTCTTCATCTGGGTGGTATTCGCATCCGCGGCTGAGGGCGGAAGCGAAGCGGCGGGGCTTCGTGTGTTTATCCCCGTCGTGGCGATCGGCAGCTATCTGGGGCTGGCGGTGGTACTGAACGTACGTATGGTCGAAGTCACGCCCACCGGCGTTCGCATCTGGAATGGACCTGTGCCCATAGGCGCCAGCGTCAATACCGCACGCGAGGAGATCCGCGTCTGCTACGCACGCTACATTGTCACGATGCACAAGGGGTCGGTCGCGGATCGGTTCTATACTGCCGGCGTCGAGACGCATGCGGGGCGGCAGATCGATATCTATCGCCGCTTCAAGAATCCGGACAAAGCATTGGAGGCCGCGGAACGGGTGGCAGGCGTCCTCAATTATGGAGCTGTGACGCAGATCCCTGCAGGCTTGGAGAACCAGAAGCGCGACTACTCGCATCGGCCGAAAGTCCTCGCTTGGGGAGCGCTATTTATTTGCGCGGTCATCATGGGAGCTATTTGGGAGATCCGTAGTGAGCCATGAGCGCTTCTAGTCGGCGCGTAGCGCATTCATTGCGTTGACGCGCGATGCTCGGCGCGCCGGGATCCAAGCGGCGGCGGCAATCACGACGATCATGGCGGCGACGGCGGCGACGAAGCTGATCGGGTCTGTGGGCTTCACGCCGTAGAGCATGCTCTCGACGTACTTGGAAAGGTAGACGGCGGCGGGGATGCCAGCAGCCACGCCGAGCGCTGCAAGCATTAAACTCTGCCGCACTACCAGCCACTGCACGCTGTAGCGGCGGGCGCCGAGGGCCATACGGATGCCGATCTCGGCCGTGCGACGGGAAGCGCTCCATGCCATTAACGCATAGAGGCCGATTGCGGCTAACAGGGCCGCGAGCAGCCCAAAGCCGCTCACGAGCATGGCAAACATCCGCTCGGCGCCGATGGACCGGTTCAGCAGATCTTCTTGTGTTTGCACCTTGGCGACGGGGATGGCGGGGTCGATGGAGCCGATGGTTTTGCGTGCGGCCTCGGCAAGGGCGGCGGTGGGAAGAGCGCTGCGAATGGCAAAGCTCATCCGGTTGAGCCGCTGTATGTTTTGCGTGTATGGTAAATGGGCGATCGCCGGGGCATCGTCCCGAACGTTCGAGTAGCGCGTATTCTTCACTACGCCTATGATCTCGATCTGTTGTTCCCTGCGGTTCGGACTCTCGAATGTGAATCGTTGGCCGATCGGGCTTTCGGTTCCGAAGTGACGCTTGGCGAAGGCCTCGTTTACAACAGCTACGGGAGGTTGCGCGGAACGGTCGCCCGGGGGCAGTCCTTTGCCGAGCAAGAGCGGAATCCGCATGGTGGAGAAGAAGCTGTCCGAACAATACAGGATGTGCGTTTGACCGCCCGCGGCCGGCTCGGGCCGACCGAGCACCGTCGCTTTGTCGATGGAACTGTTGCCCGCCAGCAGGCGCTCGTGGGAAAGAGCGACGGATTCGACGCCGGGAATCGCGGCGAGCTTTTCGCGGATGTCTTCGTACACGGCGGCGAGCCGGTGCTCCTTGTAGCCGTTGCGGCTGGCGTCGGCCTCGAGGGTGAGGATTCTGTCTGTGCGGAAGCCAAGATCGATGGCGGCCAGTTGAAGAAGCGTCTGACCAAATAGACCGATCGCGACCAGCAGCAACAACGAGAGCGCCACCTGAATCGGAATCAGCAAGCGCGACAAGCGCATCCCGCCTCCTCCCGAGCCGACCACGTGCGTCGCTTTCAATGCGGGGGCCAGATCGAGTTTGCCGGCGCGGAGGCCCGGCAGCAGGCTCGCGGCCAATGCGGTGGCGAAGCATAGAGCGACAGCAACCGCCAGGACGCGGCCGTCGGCCCATGCGAGAGGTATCGATTCCTGATCGGCGCCGATCCACTGCGTCAGCAGTTTCAGTAGCGGCGCTGCCAGGACAACTCCGACGAGGGCGCCGAGAACCGCAATGATGAGGGCTTCGCTGACGGTGTGTCGAAGAATCCTCTGACGGCTTGCGCCAAGCGAGAGGCGTACAGCGACGTCGCGCGATCGGGCCACGGTGCGCGCCAGCAGCAAGTTGGCAAGGTTCGTACACGCAATCAGTAGGATTGCCAGCACCAGCGCGCTCAGGACGTATATATACTGCCTCATGTAGTCGCTGGTCAGGGTGAGGCCCCGCCCGGCGTACTTCAGAACGATTTGCGGCACAACGGCGCCGGGCGTGGCGGCGTAAGTTTGGATTACTCCCCCGAGTGCGGAGTGCGCCGACACTGCGGCGGCGGCATCGGTGGCGCCGGGTCGCATCCTGGCCACGATTTGAACCCACCACGTCGTCGGCACTGTGAGCGAGTAGGAAACTTCTTTAAACTCTTCGGCCATCGCCATGGGGATGTATAGATCCACCGCTCGCCCAGGTTCGATGCCGGTGAAGCGGGCCGGCATCACGCCGACGATTGTGACCGGCTGGTTGTTCACATAGATGCCGGCTCCGATGGCCTTGGGATCCTGATGGAAGCGGCGCGTCCACAGCGCTTGCGAGAGGACGGCGACCCTGGGCTTACCGGGCTGATCATCTTCAGACCGGATCGTGCGGCCCAATGCCGCGTCCGCTCGTAGGGTATGAAACCATGAGCCCGAGACCATCGAGCCGCTGACGTAATCACTCGTGCCGTTTGCGGTAAGGACGAACTCGTCCGGAGCGAAGCCGGCGACCTCGGAGAAATAAGGCACACCGGCCGCGAACGCTTGAGCGGCGGCCCAGGAGAAGGAGCTTTTCACCTTTTGGCCGGTTTGCGGATCTCGGATCGAATAGCCGCTGTTGTTCTTCACGGGCGCGTTCGGCGAGTCGACCCATTGCAGAATGCGCAACTGCTCGGGTTGTTGCACGGGCAATGAGCGCACGAGCAATGCATCGCCGAGACTGAAGGCGGCGGTGCTTGCCGAGATCGCCAGGGCTAGCGAGCCAGTGGCAACCGCGAAAGTCCAAGGGTTGCGCATCAAGGATCGGAAGCCGTAGCGCACATCGTGCCACATCTGCTCAAGGGTTACCAGACGCGTGGATTCGTAGAATCGCTCCTTCGTGGATGTGACGTTGCCAAACGCGCGGCGGGCCTGCGCCAGGGCATCTGCTTCGGTGAGGCCCTGCTCGCGAAGCCGGTCTGCTTCGAGTTCGATGTGGGATTCGACTTCTTCTGAGAAGTCGTGGTGTGTGCGTTTGCGGCGCCTGAACATGAAGCTTCAACCCTCCGTTTCTTTCGGTTTCAAGACGCGCGCCATGGCAGTGACCAGGCGCTCCCATTGCGAAGTTTCGCGTGCGAGCTGTTGCCGGCCGGCTCGGGTTAAGGAGTAGAAGCGAGCGCGGCGGTTGTTCTCGCTGACGCCCCATTCAGCTGCGATCCATCTCTTTTCTTCGAGTCTTTGGAGGGCGGGATAGAGCGAGCCGTGGTCTACCAGGAGCACATCGTCACTTTCGGCCTGGATGGATCGGGCGATGCCTTGGCCGTGCTTCTTGCCGAGACCGAGGGTGCGTAGGATGAGGAGATCGAGCGTTCCCTGGAGAAGCGCGATGCGGTCTTTGTCTTCGGTCGACATTCTACCTGAGCAGTATGCGCGCGCTTGGGTAGAATGTCAACAAGAAAGACGATGGAAACGAGGCGTGAGCTCGCCGGCCGGGAGTCGATACCATCGCCGTCGACGATCGCGCTGATCCCGATAGCTGTGGTCATGTTTGCGGGTGAGCATCGGGAGGTTGCCCGTGGGAAGCAGGTACGTGCTTGCGGCGATGGCGCCTGGGCGTGCTCGGCGCCGGCTGACCTGCGCATCAGCCCGCAGTCTTTCGCCGGCCCAACTTGCCGAGGTGCTTGGGGTGTCGCGGCAGACGGTGAAGGCGATTTCACCCAAATGGCCGAAAGTAGGTTGATGGGCTATGCCGCCGCTGAAGCCCGCTGTCTCCGATTACCATAGTTAGCGTGGACATTGACCGAAGATTGGAAGCTCTGACGCAAACAGTCGAACTGCTCGCCGGAATGCAGCGGGACAACGAGGCACGGTTCGACGCTCGCTTTGCACAGGTGATCAAGGCCGTCGAAGCTGACGCGGAGAACATTCGCGCTCTCGCGCGATAGCGGAAGCTCACGAACACAGAATCAGCGATCTGGAAGATCGCAATGCATAGGTCAATGCTCGGGGAATCCGACCCCCGCAGATTATTCCGCCAAATTATGGCATGATAGGCAACCATGCAGATCCTGCCCGGGCTGTACTCCTTGGGAGACAAGAGCGGCGGTTATGTGCGCTCGTACCTCGTCGAAGATCAAGGTGAGCTCACGCTCATCGATGCGCTTCTCGATAAGAAGGGCAGTCTCGTGCTTGACGAGATCAGGGCGATGGGGAAGAAGCCGACCGACATCAAGCGCATCATCATGACCCATGCGCACCAATCGCACCTCGGTGGTTTGAAGGCATTGAAGGACGTCACGGGCGCGCGCGTCTACTCGCATGATTGGGAAGCCGAAATCATCGAAGGCAGGAAGAAGGTGCAGGTCCCGAAGACCACGACGTTCTTCCCGCAGAAGCCGCTGAAGGTTTATCCGCTGCAAGTCGCGTTTGTGCTTGGGCTGGGAGTGCCGCCGCCGTGCGAAGTGGACGAGAGCCTCAAGGATGGCGACCACGTGGGTCCGCTGACCGTGATGCATGCGCCCGGTCACACGCCTGGAAGTATGGCGTTCTATTGGCCCGAAAAGAAGGCGCTGATTGTCGGCGACATGGTCACGACGTGGCCGGAACTGGCGTTAGGATGGCCGCAGATCACATTGGACAATCGGCAGAACCGCGAGTCGGTGGGCAAGCTGTGCGACATGGTGGATGCCGAAGTGCTTTGCACCGGACACGGCGACCCGATTCGCCAGGGCGGAGCAGAAGTGATGCGTACGCTGGTGAAAGCCGGCGACAAAGCCGCGCGAGCTTAGAAGCGTTTCAGCTCGTCGACTACCGCATCGAGCCCGCGCTTGCGGTACAAGCCGGTTAACCGCTGCTCTTCCGGCGATGGCGTCGGCAACTGCAAGGAACGGTCGGGCACCCACATTGTGCCGTCAGCGAACTCGACGCTGCTGAGGAACGCAGTCATGTCGGCAATCTGCACGGGTTGACCGCCCGGCTGCGTGAACTTAAAGGTCACATCCTGCACAACGTTCGTCTTCTGCCTAGGTCCGAGAGCCACGTCGAGCGGAATCGATCCCGCGATAAACTGCCCGCCGTTCTCATCCTTGATCAGCCACCCCATCTCCACCGCACGGACTGGACGCGAGGTGGTATTGCGCATGAACAGACGCGGTGAACGAGCCTCATTGTCGGCGATGCGAACCATGCCGTCATACGCCGCGACCGGAGCCGAAGGCGACTCGAGGAACGCCACCTGAATCTGCTTCTCGTTGCGTGTGGTGGTTGCGCGGCCGGACTGCGCTACGCGCACATCCATCGCGCTTCGGTCCGATTGCCGCTCGACGCTCGCGAGTAGTTCGCCCTTCAAAGCCTCACGGCCACGAGACTCGAGCACCTGCTTGAAGTGCTGCCGGTCCCGCCGAGCTTCCAATTCCCAAACGGTCATGGAACGCCGCGAGTTCAGCTTGTTCGGACCATAGAAGGAGAGATCGTCAAACAACACGCCATCAAGGCCAATCTCCACCAGCGGCCCGTTTCCCGACTGTAGCGGACGCATCAATCGCAGATCAATGCGGATGGGGAAGTTCTCGCCCGGACCCGCATTCAAACTCGGCACCGACACGGAAGCTTTGCCTCCAGGAGTTACGTCCTGCGCCGATACGAGCAGTGTGATCCCGCGAACGCGCCGCCCGCTGGAATTACGGAGCGACAACGAAGTATGCAGGTCGAGCAGCATCGCGCCGCCGCGAGCCGACGCATTCGATTCACCCCAATCCGCGGACACAACGGTGACGGGCGAATCTTCCGGGAACGTGATGTGCATGGTGCTGCGCGGGTCCAGCCGTTGCGACTGCGCCCAGGCGCCGATCGCGCCAAGCAGCAAAAACAGAACGCTAGTCCGAGTAAACATTGTTGATCGTGACTTGACCCGTATCTTCGTCGACGAACCGGGAACGCAACGCGCCCGGCGTGCTCACGATGATCGGCTTTTGTTCGCCGCGCGTATGCAGCAGAATCATTGCCGATCCGTTCTCTTTCAACTCCAGCCCTTCGGGGGCGGTACGCACTTCCACGGGGGACCGCCGAATCGCGGCCTCCTGCCGGGCGACGCGCGGAGGATTCAACCACCACGCGCCCATCAGCAGGGCGCTGATTCCGGCCATCACGACGACGGGCCGCCAAGCGACGCGCTCGGGCCGCCGGACAGGCGCGGGGCCTACGCATTCTCCCGCTTCCAGGCCGAGGTGGATATTAGCGGTCATCTCGGCCGCAAGCCGATCCCAGTTCAAGCGTTCCGGCATCTTTGCCGATTCGACCCGCAGGGCCGCCACGGCCGCTTCGGTCTCGGCTACCTCGCGCGCACAATCCATGCACGAACGAAGATGCAGTCCGACGCGCCACATGGAAAGCACGCCCAGATCGCCGCGCGAATACAAACTCAGTTCCTGTTCGCCCGGATGCTTCATGCCTTCCTCCGTTCGAGGTACCGCCGGAACTTGATCCTCGCGTTCGCAATGTGCGAGCGCACTGTCGCCTTCGAGCAATTCAGCTCTCTCGCGACCTCCTCGGCAGGCAATCCTTCGACGTCACGGAGCAATAATGCCGAGCGCTCGCGCGCACTCAACAAGCGCAGGCCATCTTCGAGGTACTCAGCCTGCTCGCCTCGAAGGATGAGGCTTTCAGGACTATGCTCGGGCTCGGTGCGCAGCGGTTCGACCACTTCATCGATGTGAGAGAAATTCACGCGCCCGTGCCGGCGCAGGAAGTCGATGGCTGTGTTGCTGGCTATGCGCGACAACCAGTGCGACGCCTTTTCCAAGTCCTTGATCTGTTCCTGGCGCTGCAGAGCTTTGATGAAGGTTTCCTGGGTCAGGTCCTGCGCGTCGTCGACGTTGCCGACGATGCGATAGATTTGCAGGAAGATGCGGCGGAGGTTGTCCTGAATGAACCGCTCTTGCGCCTCACGGACGTCGGGCGAGACCCCGGAGTCCGGCAACCCGGAATACTTGGCGGCTTCACTCATACTCCCACCGTGCCGTGACTCGATCGAAGTTCTCATCCGTCCTAAGAACGAATGACGAACGTTTGGCGAAAACGTGCAGACGATCTTTCGTATCGCGGCGCTATCCTGATTGTAGTATGAGACCGGTAGCCATAATCGGGGCAGGAAAGACACCGTTCGGGGCGTTTCCGGATCGCGACATTCGTTCGCTGGCTGTCGAATCGAGCCGAAAAGCGCTTCAAAACGCGGGACTTACGCCGGATGCCGTGGAAGCCTTCTATCTTGGCAATTTCGCCGGGCCCTCGTTCGTCGGCCAGAGTCACCTTGCGCCATTCATCGCCGGGCCCATGGGCATCACCGGCGTGCCTTGTACGCGTGTGGAGGCAGCGTGCGCTTCGAGCGGGTCGGCGTTCTTCCATGCCTTCTCCGCGGTGGCGGCTGGATTGTACGACGTGGTCCTGGTGACGGGCGTGGAGAAGATGACGTCGCAACAAACCCCGCGCGTGGCCGAGATCCTGGCCATGGCGGGAGAGTGCTGCACGGAAGGCAAGGCGGGCGCGACGTTTCCGGCGCTGTTTGCGATGATCGCTCGGCGGCACATGCACCAGTACGGGACCACGCGCGAGCACCTTGCCGCCGTGGCTGTGAAGAATCACGCGAATGGCGCGTTAAATCCTGACGCGCACATGCGAAAGAACGTGACGATGCAGCAGGTAATGGCGGGCAAGCCCATCGCGGACCCGCTCACTGTGTACGACTGCTCGCTTGTGAGCGATGGCGCGGCTTCTGTGGTGATTGCGCCGCTTGAGCGGGCTCGCGAGTGGACGGACAAGCCGGTGCGGGTGTTGGGTATTGCGCAGACATCGGATTATGTTGCTCTCGATCGCAAGCCCGACATCACGGTGCTACAGGCGGTGAAGACGGCCGCAAAGAAGGCTTACGCGATGGCAGGGGTGGGGCCGGAGGATATTCAACTGGCTGAGGTCCACGACTGCTTCACGATCGCTGAGGTTTTGGCCGTCGAAGACCTCGGCTTTGTCGCGAAGGGGGAAGGCGGACCGTACAGCGCGGACGGCCACACCAGCCTGACGGGTTCGCGCCCGGTGAATACGAGTGGAGGTCTGAAGTCAAAGGGGCATCCGGTGGGGGCCACGGGGGTGGCCCAGCTTTGCGACATCGTTCAGCAGATTCGAGGCGAAGCAGGCGAGAGGCAAGTGGCGCGGCATGAGCTTGGGCTGGCGCAGAACCTCGGCGGGTCCGGAGCTTCCGCCGTGGTCACGATTCTGGGGGCTGCTTGATATGAAGGGCGTCGTTTATACGGAAACGCTGATTCATTCCGCGCCGGAAGCATTCGTTGGCGAGGCTCCGTACCAGCTCATCATCGTTTCGCTCGAGGACGGCACGCGTGTCACCGCCCGTGTGGAGGGCGATCTGCGAGTCGCGATCGATGACCGTGTTGTACTAGCAGAACATCGCAACGGAGTTCCGTTTTTCAGGAAGGATTGAATGAAACTTGCATCGAGGATGGATCGCATCCTCATTGAAACCGCGTTCGAGGTGCTGGTTAAAGCTCGCGCGCTTGAAGCGACTGGACGCAGTGTGATCCATCTGGAGATCGGCGAGCCCGACTTCGACACGCCGAGGCACATTGTCGAAGCAGGGAAGAAGGCCCTGGATGAAGGTTGGACCCACTACGGTCCGACTCCCGGCTATCCCGACTTCCGCGAGGTGCTCGCTAAACACGTGGGCGAGACGCGCGGCATCAAGGTTGGGATCGAGAACGTGTGCGTGGTCCCCGGCGGGAAGCCAATCATGTTCTTCCCGATCCTGGCGCTCATCGACGAGGGGGATGAGGTCATTTATCCGAATCCGGGGTTCCCGATTTACGAGTCGATGATCAGGTTCTCGGGTGGAACCGCGGTGCCGATGCCGCTGGTTGAAGAGCGCGGCTTTTCTTTCGATTTAGATCTGCTGCGGTCGAAGATTACGGATAAGACCAAGCTTCTTATCCTGAACTCGCCGCAGAATCCCACGGGAGGTGTGATTCCGCGGGATGATATTGCGGCGATAGCGGACATGGTTCGCGACCGCGACATGATGGTGCTGTCGGATGAGATCTACTGGCGCGTATCGTATGGTGAGACGCCGACATCGATTGCAAGCTTTCCGGGCATGCAGGAGAAGACGATTATCCTCGACGGATTTTCTAAGATCTTCGCGATGACGGGCTGGCGCTTGGGCTACGGCGTGATGCCGGCGTGGGTGGCGGAAGCGGTGAACAAGCTGATGGTGAACTCGAACTCGTGCACTGCGAGCTTTACCCAGCGTGCGGGGATCGCGGCGATTACCGGTCCGCAGGATGGTCCCGAGGCGATGGTGGCTGAATTTCGCCGCAGGCGAGATGCGTTTGTCGCGGGGTTGAATACGCTGCCTGGGTTCCGCTGCCGGGTTCCCGAGGGCGCATTTTATGCGTTTCCCTGCATTCAGGATACGGGTTTTTCTTCGCGCGAGCTTGCGGATCGGCTCTTGCAGGAGGCGGGTGTGGCGTGTTTAAGCGGTACGGCGTTCGGTGAGTATGGCGAGGGGTATTTACGGTTCAGTTATGCGAATTCGCTCGAGAACTTGAATGAGGCGGTGAGGCGGATTGGCGACTGGTTGGGGAGGCAGCGCTGATTAGGTGGGAGACGGCGGATGCAGGGTTCCCGCGACGTTTCGTAGGCGTAGGGGTCACAGAGATGCAGAAAGAAGCTACATAGGTATGGGGAGTTACAGCAAGCCGAACGCAAATCGCACGTCAACAAGTATCGACCCAAATCCCGAAGATTAAAGTCAAACGTAATTCAACTGAACTGCATCGAAAACTGTCATCCGCCGTCAACTGGCCGCCTGTGTCTTCGGGGGTCGATTCCAGAAATCCATGAAGCGGCTGAATGTATGAACGAAGCGGTCTCAGCTCACATCGAAGGCCGGCGTGACCATGCAAGGCGCTTAATAGAGGATGCGAACAGACCTCCGCTTGCGGCCCTCATGAGGGAATGGGCGAACTCATTGCTGGTTGGTCGTCGGGGCGCATATGTCCAGTACCGTTAAGTCAACGGAGTTCCAGCGATCATTCCAAAATCCAGTCGTGAACGGTCTCGAATGCCGAGCGTGGCGGACAAACGTATCCTCCCGAACGGGATTGCTTTCGCTGCCGTTCTGTGGGATTCCCGTAATCCGCTCAGAAATTCGCAAGACGCTAATGGCGTTCTACTCGGACGTAGTGCCCTGGTCAAAGGTCAACAACGAGGAATGCCATGCGGCATTCCTCGCAATGTGGGCACAATACGACCACATAATACCCTATGCTCGGGGAGGCGCCACGTATCTCGACAATATGGTGATAGCATGCGCTCCCTGAAACTTCGGACGCTACTTCTACGTGCTCGAGGAAGTGGGATTGTCAGATCCTAGAAAGCGGAATCCGATTAAGTTATCGTGGGACGGACTGGAACGGCTGTTGCCCCACGTTGACATTGGTAAGGATCCGGACTCGCGATAGAAGCAGGATTGCCACCGGGTCGGCGGACCCGTATTCCCCCGCGGCGGCATTTGCCAGCGCCTTTGTCGACAACCGGCGTCGCTTCCAAGCCGCGGCTCGCCCCGATTTCCTTGCTCCAGACCAGGCCGAGTTTCGCTACGTTCCGCTCGTCAATGGGATGGAGGCGGCTGAAGCGCTGGCCGTTTTCCGCGCCGCCATGCAGTACCCAGCTTTTGTCGGCCGCGGCCGCAGTCATCTTCAGAAAGGTCGCGCTGATCGCGACGTACTGCTTCCACATGGGGTCCGAACTCCTTGAATGAATCGTGTCGGATCAATGTAGCAGATTAGCTGAACACTTCCCCGGCGGACACAAGATGCGCTGTACAAGTGCGGGAAACGAGTGTACACTTAGCCAGCCATTAACAACTGACCCGGATCGGACTCGCCGCCGCGCACAAGATCGTTGTAAACCGGGATGAGTGGCTGATGATTAACAAAGAGGAATGCTGAATGAAACGGACCACAAGTGTACTCGTTACGATTTGTATGGCCACTACCATCGGTGTTTCGGTGTTGGGAGCGCAGGCAACCGGAACCGACGCCGGTGCTGTTGCTGCTATCACGAAGCTGGAACAGGACTACGTCAAGGCCGCTTTAGCAAATGGAGCAGCGTTCAAGGATTACACCGAGCGCCACCTGGCGGATCAGTTCGTTGGGGGCAGCAGCTTCGGTAGATGGGAAACCAAGGCCGATCTCATCAAGGACACCGTCAACCCGGCAAACAAAGTAAAGAGTATGACGATGCAGGATCTGAAGGTTAGCACTCACGGAAGCACGGCGGTTGCCCGATATCGGTTAACGTACGACGATATGCACAACGGCGAACATCGCGCGCGAACCGTGCTTTGCACAGACACCTGGAGCAAGCAGGGCGCGGATTGGAAGCAACTGGCCTCACACTGTTCGCAAACGAAATAACCTGTTAACGGCGCAACGCTCTCCATGCAGGCGCTTCAAGCCATCACGCCGTCGCGATAGATTGGAGCGTCAGCACGTTCGGTATTCTTCTTCCAATCTTCAAGCTGCGGGCCCTTTAAGCGATCGCCGCGTCGGCGAAGCGCCACCATCTGCTCCTCGGTCAGCGGCTTAAACTGCTGCGCGATCCGAACGTCATCCTCGAGCTGTCCGATGGTCGTGCATCCCAACGTGAGCCCGTGAATCGGCAGACTGAGCACATAGCTCAGGCAATCCTTCAAGGGAATCGCGTGCAACAGCTTGGCGTTACCGGTGGACTTCATCCCTTGAATGCCAAGCCCGCGAGCCACCGCGACCGGTAGCACGTCCTTCTCAAACGATAAGTATCCCGGGTCGGCCGGGTTCAGCGGCATCAGGATCGTATCGTAATCCTGGAAACGCTTGAGCATCTCCAGGTGGACCTGCGGATCCCGATGCCCCGTGAAGCCGATGAATCGAGCCTTGCCTTGCTTCTTCGCCTGCACGAATGCTTCGATCGAGCCGTTG
>DASQDN010000123.1:0-3323 GCA_035634155.1 Bryobacteraceae bacterium
GCTCCCTGGGCGCGCGCGGAATGCTCCTCGAAGTCGATGCTGATGGGAAACGCGCGGATGGCCGTGGTGTGATCGTTGCGGCGGATCGTGGAATGCTCGTTGTCGACCAAGGCTTCCACATTCCGATCCGCCGTGTCCAGGAAATTGGAGCAGTGGTATCGCAGATGGAACCCGAGCAGATCATTGCCCAGCATCCCGTGCAGCAGTTCCTGCTTCCAGGGAAACACACGGAATGTCTCGCGATTCGGCCATGGAATATGCCAGAACTGCGCGACGATCAGGTGAGGATTGGCATCCTTGAGCAGGCGCGGCAGCAATGCCAGATGATAATCCTGAATGAAGACGACGGCAGGGCCGCCCGCGGCTTCCTGAAGCACGGCGTCCGCGAAGATCCGGTTGGCCTGCTTGTAGCAATCCCAATCCGATTGGCGGAACGTGGGGCGTTGAAAGGCGATATGGCAAAGCGGCCATAGCCCTTCGTTGGCAGTTCCGTAGTAGTAACCCTTCTCCACTTCATCGGGGAGCCAAACGCGCCGCAACGTGTAGCTCGGCGCTTCCGGAGGCACCGCTACGCGGTCCCGCGCATCCACGGTCTCAGCGTCAGCGTTGCCGCTGCCGTGAGCTACCCACAATCCTCGAGAAGCACGGAGAATCGGGTCAAGCGCCGATGCCATGCCGCTCGCCGGGCGCATACATTCGATGCGTCCGTCCTTTCGGGTGTGGATATAAGGCTCGCGATTGGATACCACGATCAGCGGGTGATCCCGCAATTGCGAAGACACGAGCTCGAATAGTTGATCCTTACTCCAAATCGCCATTGCGCTCCCGGACCCAGCGTATCGGATACCCTGTACCTGCGCCATCCTGCAATTGCCGGAGAAACCTACCGTTCCGGCTGTATTGGTCCCGTCCTTCCCGTAGCGATACCATGGCCTTGATGAAGGCGGAAAGCATTTCTTCTGAATCCGCTGGCTCTTATCCGCGCTTTCGATCGTGGCCACTACTGGTTCTCGCGTTCGGTTGCTTGATCACCATGATGGTCGTCGCCGATGTCGCTACGATGAATCAGGCGCGACGTCTTCATGACGCGGTATCCGAAGTAAATGACGCTTATTCCCGCAATGCGCGCCGTCTGGAGCAGATCCGCTACGGCATCCACCTCACCAGTATTCTTGTTCGCGATTACCTTCAGGACCCGCGCGAACAACTTGTGCCGCGGTACAGCATCGAGATGAAAGAGACTCGCGTGAAGGTAGACAAGCAGGTGGACGAATTGTTTCGTTCCATGCCGCGCCGCGAGGGCGCAAAGCTGCAGGAGATGCGTGACGAGCTTAGCGATTATTGGAGTAGTCTCGATCCCGTCTTTGCGTGGACACCGCAGGAGAAAGGGGCGTACAGCTTCCAGTTCCTCCGCGATCGAGTGATTCCGAAGCGCGAATCTGTCCTAAACCTTACGGCCGATCTCGAAGCGTTCAACGATTCGGCGCTCGATCAACAGCGGAATGAGATCGCCAAGCGAGAGACCGAGTTTAATAGCTTTCTGCAACGTGTGGTGCTGCTCTCGTTAGTGATTGGTCTCACGGTGGCCTTTGCCGTGACCTATCGGGTATCGCAACTGGAGTCGCGCAACAAGCATCAGCACGAGCGCACGCAGCGAGCCGAAGCGCAGATGCGGAAGCTTTCGCAGCAATTGGTACATGCGCAGGAGGAAGAGCGCAAGGCGATCTCGCGCGAGCTGCATGATGAGATCGGGCAGATGCTCACAGGTTTGCGGATGGAGTTTCGCAGCCTGGCACACCTGCACGGCGCGCCGGAGCAGGAGTTTAAATCGCGCATAGACCAAGGCAAGATGCTGCTTGATCAGGCTCTGCAGGCGGTGCGGGATATTGCGATGGGCTTGCGGCCGTCGATGTTAGACGACCTTGGATTGGAGGCAGCGCTGCAATGGCAGGCGCGTGATTTTTGCCGCCGTCATGACATCCCGGTGAATCTGACGGTGCATGCGCCGCTGGAGGATCTGCCGGATCAGCACAAAACGAATCTTTACCGGATTGTGCAGGAGGCGCTGACCAACTGCGCCAGACACTCGCAGGCGAAGTCGATTGCGATCTCGATCCGACGGCAGGATACGGAACTGCGCGTCACGGTCTCGGATGACGGTGTCGGCTTGCAGTCGAATAAACAAGGAGGAGGCTTGGGTTTGATCGGAATTCAGGAACGGGCGCGCGAACTCGGCGGAACCATCGCGATCGAGTCAGGGGCTGATCTGGGGACTCGGTTGACGGTGTCCATTCCGGCAGAAAGGAGCGCTGTCGTTGCCTGATATCTCGGTGCTGCTGGCGGACGATCATGGCATCGTGAGGAAGGGTTTGCGATTCGTTCTGGAGCAGGAGCCGGGGATGGCGGTCGCGGCGGAAGCTTCGAACGGCCGCGAGGCGTTGAAGCTCTGCGAACAGTTAAAACCGGACATCGCGATTCTCGACATCGCCATGCCGCAGCTCAATGGAATCGAAGCAGTATCGCTCATCCGAAAGGCGAGTCCCGCGACTGCGTGCATGATCCTGAGCATGCATTCCGATGAGACCTACATTCTGCGGGCGCTGTCCGCGGGGGCCAAAGGTTACATCTTGAAGGATGCGGTCGAGGATGAGATCCTTCCGGCGGTAAGGTCGGTGCTAAGCGGGAAGTCGTACTTCAGTCCAGCTATCGCCAAGACGCTGTTAGAGGATTACGTTCGATATCTGCGCCAGCGCGGGCTGGAAGATTCCTACGATCTGTTGACCGACCGTGAGAAAGAGATTCTGCAACTGTTAGCCGAAGGCCGCGCCAATAAGGATGTGGCGAATCTTTTGAATCTGAGTGTGACCACCGTTGAGACCCACCGGACGAATATGATGCAGAAGCTGGGCCTGCACAGCGCGGCTGAAATTGTGTTGTACGCCGTACGAAAACGCATCATTTCGTAAATCTACTGGCTCGACAGGATGGTCTGACAGGCGAGAAAAGTCTTTAATGAAGGTGAGCCAGCTTGGTGGATCGCTTGCCCACAAGTAGCGAACTCCTTCCTTTCGACGTCAGTTTCGTGGGCAAGCGACTCCCCTTTTTTTTGCCCTAACGTCCCCCTCCAATCTCCAAAATTGAGCCTGTCACGTACGCTGCCGCGTCTGAGAGCAGCCAGACGACCCCTTCCGCCACCTCTTCGGCTGTGCCCGGGCGACGCATCGGGATTGCAGGAGCCATGCGATCGAGCCGGTCTGGAGCGCCTGCCGCGGCGTGTAGCTCTGTGGCGATGAGTCCGGGCGCGACGGCGTTGACGCGGATGC
>DASQDN010000124.1:0-1963 GCA_035634155.1 Bryobacteraceae bacterium
TGAATTGGTTGCAGGAACAGTATCAGCAATGGGAAGCATTTCTCGAACGGATTGGCCCAACGCGCATGGATCAACCCGGCGTGAACGGTCACTGGTCCATGAAGGACGTCGTCGCGCACTTGACTGGCTGGAATCGCTGGCTTGTCGCTCGCTTGCAGGCTGCACAACGCGGCGAACCAGAACCGCCTCCACCCTGGCCAGCGCAGCTACAAGCTGAGGATGAAATCAATGCATGGATTTATGAGTCCAATCGCGGGCGCTCGGTGCGCGAAGTCATGGATGAAACGCACCAAGTATTTCAGCAGCTCCTTGCTGTCATAGAAGGCTTACCCGATGACGTCCGGATCGAACGGATCGAACGAGCGTACCACCTCGTGTGGGTGGACGATAAACGCTTCGTCGCCAGTGAATTCTTTGACCATTTCCATGATGACCATGAGCCAGACGTACGCGCCTGGTTGGCGCGAGTGGAGAACCAAGCGTAACGTGGGCGCCTGGCTTGAGCATCTTCTGAGCGAATCTGTGTGTTCGTGCGCACGAAAGGAGAACCCTACCGATGACAACCGGTTCTGCCGTGCTGGCGCCGTTCTACGCCGGTTGGGACGTCTACCAGCAGCATCTCGTCGAAGCCGTTGCGCCGCTTTCCTCAGAGCAACTGGCCCTGCGGGCAGCACCGCACCTTTTCTCGGTGGGGATCCTGGCCGCGCATATCGTCGCCACGCGAGCCGGATGGCTGTACTACACGCTCGAAGAGCGCGATGAGCGCCTGCCTGCTCTGGCGGCGTGGAACGACCCCGATCTGCCGGCCCTCCCATCGGTGGCTGCGCTGGTGAGTGGACTCCAAACGACCTGGGAGGTGATTCAGGCCGGGCTGGCCCGCTGGACCGTCGCCGATATGACCGCGCGCTTCCGCGATGTTGACGACAACGGCGAGGAGCACTTCTACACGCGCCAGTGGGTGATCTGGCATCTGATCGAGCACGACATGCATCACGGCGGCGAACTCTCGTTCACGCTCGGGATGCATCATGTCCCCGCCATTGACCTCTAGTGATTCGCACCAGGGACGCTTAGACCGCGGGCCGCGTGCTTTACTCATCCCAGCCAGGGGGGGCGTCACGCTCGACGAGACGCCGCACCGGGGCGAAAGGATGCCGTTCCATGGCCGGTAGACCACTCACCATCGAGCAGGTATTGGCCCTGCGTGCCGCCGCGCCGCCGCGCATCGCCGCGGCGACCGCCGGTCTGGGTCCGGCCCGATTGCACACGCCTCCCGCTCAGGATGAGTGGTCCGCAAACGACGTGCTTGCCCATCTGCGCGCCTGTGCCGACGTGTGGGGCGGCTGCATCGCGACGATGCTCGCCCAAGACAGGCCGACATTGCGCGCTGTTAATCCCCGTACGTGGATCAACAGAACGGACTATCTCGAACAGGAATTTCAGCCCTCGCTGCATGCCTTTGCGAAGCAGCGGAGCGATCTCCTGGCAGTCCTGGAACCGTTACCACCCGAAACCTGGTCACGCGCGGCGACGGTGACGGGGGCGGGCAAGACGCTCGAACGGACCGTGCTGTTTTATGCGCGCTGGATGGCAGAGCACGAACGGCCGCACGTCAAGCAGATCGAACGCATCGTCAAGACGATGCACGTGTAGCAACCACCACTGCTCGAGCGGCCTTGTCGCACGCGGAGGCTCTACGCGATCTTTCTTGCCTCCAACAAGCCGATTAAATGGGTGTAGGCGTCCACTTCTTCAAGTTTTCGCCCGCCAAACTGTCTACCATACTCTTCTGTGGTTTTTATTCTCCACATTTTCGACGACGACTTCGTCGGGCACGAGCTTCACGAAGCGGCCGTGGTACGTGTCGGTGTGCGCGGTCGTCTTGCCGCTCCCGGCCGGCTGGTCGTAGGTGAGCGAGATCCGGAACGCGCCGCCTTCGCGTGCATCGAAGGCATGCACGTGG
>DASQDN010000125.1:0-2702 GCA_035634155.1 Bryobacteraceae bacterium
GATAAAGGCACTCGTCGCTGGTCCGTGCGCGCTGCGTTCCTGATGGGTGAATTGCCATGCGGTCCAGAGGTCGGCTCGCCGACCGATGGAGAAGTTGGCGGGCATAACGGCGGCTATGGTTGCGGGTTCGCCGTTGACGTCGATGCTGCGGCCGATGATGTCGGCGGCTCCGGCGTAGCGTTTCTTCCATAGGCGATGTGAGATGACTATGCGCTGCTCGCTGGCGTCGCGCGGGAGTTGCCCGAGTTGTGGGGAGACTCGGTAGACGTGGAGGGCATCGCCGGCGAGCCGTTCGACGAAGACGTTTTCGGCTCCTTCAGGTCCCGTGAGGGTGACGGCTCCGGGGGTGATGAGGGTTGCGGCGATGATGGCGGGCGCGGCGGCGCGAAGCGTTTCGAAGTCGCCCGCGGCTATGCCGGAGTCGCGGGTGCTGGATGCGGCTCGGAGTTCGTAGAGTTGGTTGGGTTCGGCGTAGGGAAGGGGGCGTAGGATGACTGCGTTCACCACGGAAAACATCGCGGTGACCGATGCGATGCCTAGGGCCAGGACGGCTATGGCTACGAGGTTGGATGATTTGTCGCGGGTGAGGTTCCGCCAGAGGTGTGCCGGCATTTGGGCAGTTTACACCTCCATGTAGCTTCGCGATACACAGGTGTCACCCATCCACGTCAGATTGCAATCGCCGCATCCGTAATTATTGGCTCATTAACCATGGCAACAGAGTTGCTGCTTAGAATTGGTGCCTCTCATTGTTTCGAGATTGAAATCGCTGTCTTTCCGAATTTCAGCAACTGGACTATTCGCATTCACGTTGAGCCCTAACTTGATCTTCGCTCAACGGGTATCGTTCGGCTTCACAGGTGGTGTGAACCTTACCCGAGATTTTCCCAGTTCACGAGATATCTACTTCGATCCTAGCTACCCAACGGGACTCTCTGCGGCAGAGCGGTACTCGGACGGGCATGGACTTATAGCGGGTCTCTCCCTAGAAGTAGACCTCGGCCGAGGAGTTTCGCTAGAAGGTAATGCTCTGCGCAGGCAACTTCATTTCAAGCTGCGGTCGATCTTCCCTGATGGAACTGTTCAGGAGGATGGTCGTATAGAGATCGGCCCGTGGGAATTTCCAATTCTGCTCAAGTACCGGATGCCCAGCTTTCGTTCGATACGTCCGTTCTTGGAAGCGGGACCTTCTTTTCGGACGCGCCATAATCCCGGCGGCTCCGAGCCGTCGCAAGTGGGCGCCACTTTTGGGGCGGGCGTGGAGTTCCACGCTAAGAAGTTGCGCATATCGCCGGCAGTCCGGTACACGAGGTGGCAGTACGACGGCGACTTTCCGCGAATCGCCACCAAACGCGATCAGATCGAATTTGTCACCGGGATCAGCTATGCTACCTCGTTGCCATCGTGGCGGGTCGGGGGCCGAAAGCTCAGATTCGGGTTTATGGGAGGAACACCCTTTACGCCCGGCCTGGAGCAAGTTCCAGCACCGCAAAGGCTGAACGAGGCCCAAGGCTACATCGCGGGATTGGCGGTCGAACTCGAGGTGAACCGGCGTTGGTGCATCGAGATAGATGGATTGTACCGTCCCTTTCGAGCGGATCAAATCAGTAACCCCGCTGATTTTCCCAAATCGTCGTTCGAATTCACGGTCTTAACCTGGCAGTTTCCGATGCTTGGGAAATATCGGTTCCGGCCAGAGTCGAAGGTCCGACCGTTCGCGGAAGCGGGGCCATCCATTCGCTTGTCCGGCAATCTGAATGGCTACAATCCTTCGCGTTACGGCTTCACCGTTGGCAGCGGTATCGAGACGGACTATAAGGCGATGCGAGTTGCTCCCGTGCTTCGTTACACGCGATGGGATAGGGACGAGCGAGCATGGTTCATGAGCGCAGATACCGCCCGAAACCAGTTGGAGTTTCTGTTGTCGCTCACGTTCTGAAATGCGGCGCGTTGCGACGGCATTTAGGCGAGTGCGCGAGAATGTAGTTTCCTCATGCTGAGTGGCCTTACTCCCTTTCAACCTGCTTATGCGGCGGCGACTCGTGTGCTTCCTCATTTGCTCCAGCATTTGGAGACGGCGCATCTGGAAGACGCATCGATTGTCGGCGTGCTTCCTAATGTCGACACGATTGCAGCGATGATCGATGCAGCGTTTTGGGCGAGCTTGCGCCGCGAGGAAGGCTTCTCGCCGAAGATCTCGCTTGCATTTGTGGATCCGCGACAGTTGCCGATGCCAATCCGCTTCGATCGGCCGATTCCGGTGCAGGCTCAGCCGCTGGTGAAGCTCGCTCCGGCGGTGGAGCGGCCGGGCATTCACTTGGGTGTGTGGCGCGGACCCGATGGGTTGCACGTGTGGGGTGCAACGCGCGCGCTGCCGCCGTTCTGCTTTGTGCTGGAGGTGGTGGCTCCGGGGCTGCTGGTGTTGAAGCAGAGCCGCGCAGAGGAGTCGGGCAAGTTTGTGAACGTGGCCGTGATCGAAGGCGATCAGATGAAGATCATACAAGACCGGCCGATTTCCGAGCATGATTGCCCGGAGTTGATTTCATCGCTGCTAGGGCTGGCGTCACAGTCGGATCCTGAAAACTCCGCCAATGTGTTGATTCAGATTGCTACGTCCATGCGCGCGCACGGGCGCGGCGGGCTGTTGTTGGTTGTGCCCACGGACTCGAATGTATGGCGCGAGTCGATTTTGTCGCCGATCT
>DASQDN010000126.1:0-4158 GCA_035634155.1 Bryobacteraceae bacterium
TCCGGTAGCCAGACATACAGCGGGAACTGAGCGGACTTGCCAGTAGCACCTATGAACAACAGGAGCGCAGTAAGGCTCAGTACACCGAAGCTCGTCTCCACCGGATGATGGTGCGCTGCCGCGGGCAGTTCAGTGAACTTCACCGTCCCGAGCACCGTCCAAACCAGGAACATCCCCAGCACGAAGCCCCAATCCCCAACCCGGTTGACGATAAATGCCTTCTTCCCTGCATCCCCAGCCGATTTCTTATGGAAGTAAAAGCCGATCAGCAGATATGAGCACAGGCCAACCCCTTCCCACCCCACGAACAGTAGCGCGTAGTTGTTCGCCAGCACCAGCGTCAGCATAAAAAACACGAACAGGTTGAGATATCCGAAGAAGCGATAATAACCACCCTCGTGCGCCATGTACCCGGTGGAGTACAAGTGGATCAGTGTGCCGATCCCGGTGATCACCAGGATCATCACCGAGCTCAAAGGGTCTAGCAGATATCCGAACTCAGCCCGGACCAGCGGAAGCCACTCGAACAGTACCACCTCGTGAGAGCCGCCGTGGTTCTGCGCCACAGCTCCTGCGGAAACCAGGAAGGAAGTAAACACCGAGCCGACACAGATCGCGTTAATCGCAGCCTTCGGCAGACGCCGTCCGAGCAACAGCATCAGCGCGGCGCCTATTAACGGAAATATCGGAATCGTCCAGATCAGCTCTACCATTTGAGGAGATCCACCTCGTCTGCGAGCACGGCGCCTTTATTGCGGAACATCGCGATCAGAATGCCAAGTCCCACTGCCGCCTCCGCCACAGCGATGCAAATGACGAACATCGCAAACACTTGGCCCTGCACGTTCCCGAAGTAGTTGGAAAACGCAATCAGGTTGATGTTCACTGCATTCAAGAGCAGCTCAATGGACATCAGGATGATAACGATGTTCCGCCGCCCGAGAATGCCCATCGATCCAATCAGGAACAAGGCGGCGCTGAGAACTACGTAATGACTGGTGGTGATGGGAGTCATTTGGCTGCGCTCTCCTTCTTCGCCATAAACACGCAGCCGACCACCGCCACCAGCAGCAGGATGGATGCTACCTCGAACGGCAGTAGATAATCGCGGAAAAGAACGTCGGCGAGTATTTGCGTGTTGCCCGTTGGCGCACCCGCTATCGCCGCAATCGGTTTACCCCACGGGAAGGCCCCCTGTCCCTTAGCCAGGAAGTAAGCAACCAGAGCTCCTACGCCTCCCAGGCAGACCAAAGCCAAAGCCCACTGCGAGTTGAACTGCTTCTGTTTCAGCGCTTCGTCCAGGTTCACCAGCATGATCACGAACAGGAACAGCAGCATGATGCCGCCGATATAAAGAATGATCTGCACGGCGAACAGGAACTCGGCCTTCTGCATCAGGTACAGCCCCGCTACACCAAGCAGCGACACAATCAACGCGATCGCGCTATGCACCGCATTGCGGAGAGTTACCGTGAACAAGCCCCCGAGCAGCGTTAGGGCGGCAAACATGTAAAAGAAGAACGTGTCTAACATCGTTGCGCCTCAAAACTTGTACTTGGTCGGCTTGGGGCCTTCCTCGAGCATCTTGCGATCCCACACCTGCCCCTCGCGCGAATACGTCGCAATCTCAAAATCCTGCGTAAGTTCCAACGCGTCCGACGGGCAAGCATCTTCGCACAACCCGCAGAACATGCACCGCGAGGTGTCGTACGTGAAGTTCACTAACTCTTTGCGCTTGGTTTCCTCATTGCGCTGGCTGGTCACCACGATGAGCTTCTCCGGGCACACCCGCGCGCACAACTCACATGCGATACAAAGCGTCTGGCCCGTCTCAGGGTTGGTATTTAGCCGCGGCGCGCCGCGAAATCTCTCGCCGATGGCCGGCCGCACCGCTGGATACTGCTCTGTGCAGATGTTCTTCGGATTTTGATTG
Organism: Bryobacteraceae bacterium; assembly: GCA_035634155.1. Classification (GTDB taxonomy): domain Bacteria; phylum Acidobacteriota; class Terriglobia; order Bryobacterales; family Bryobacteraceae; genus DASQDN01. Next base: position 1,934 of record DASQDN010000126.1, read on the forward strand.
CGAAACGTGACCCACAGCCCTTGCAGCAGATCGACAAGGAGAATCGTCCGTAGAAATTTCTGAACGTTCATCGGTCCACCTCGCCCAGCACGATATCGATCGTGCCGATGATTGCGACGACGTCCGCGATGAGCGAACCTTTCACCATCTTGTCCAACGCCTGCAGATTCACATATGATGGCGGCCGCACACGCACCCGGTAAGGATTTAAACCGCCATCGCTCACGACGTAATAGCCGAGTTCGCCCTTCGGCGCTTCCACCGAGGTATACGCCTCACCGACCGGCGGCTTCAGTACCTTCGGAACCTTCGCCATGATCGGACCTTGGGGCAGCATCTCTACCGCCTGGCGAATGATGCGCACCGACTGCCGCATCTCTTCCATGCGCACGATGTACCGGTCGAATGTATCAGCATTCTCCGCAGTCGGAATGTCGAAGTCGTACTTCTCGTAGCCGCTGTAAGGCTGCGCGCGACGGAGGTCCCATTTCACGCCGGCGGCTCGTAGCACCGGACCCGTCACACCATAAGCCTTGCAGTCAGCCGCGTTCAAGATGCCGATGCCCTTCAATCGCTCCACCCATATGCGATTGCCCGTGAGCAGCTCTTCATATTCACCGATCTTCGGAAGCACGTAGTTGCAGAACGCGAGGCATTCTTTCTCGAACTCGGGATGCGTCTCGTATTGCAAGCCGCCGATCCGGAACGCATGCGTCGTCAAGCGCGCGCCGCAGTAGTTCTCAAAGATCTTGAGCGTCTCTTCGCGCTCGCGCATCGTATAGAAGAGTGGCGTAATCGCCCCCACATCCAGCGCGTGCGTCCCGAGCCACAGAAGGTGGCTGCCAATCCGGTTCAACTCCGTTAGGATCACGCGCACTGCCTGAGCGCGCGGCGGAGCCTCCACATTGATCAGCTTCTCCACCGCCAGGCAGTATCCAAGCCCATTGGACACCGCGGCCACATAATCCATGCGGTCCGTATAGGGAGCGAACTGAACATAGGTGCGATTCTCAGCAACTTTCTCAACTCCACGATGCAAATAGCCGATGACGCAGTCCGTACCCGTGACCGTCTCGCCGTTGAGCTTCAGCACGACGCGCAGCACACCGTGTGTCGATGGGTGCTGCGGCCCCATGTTCAGGACCAGCTCAGTGTTGTCTAGATAGGTTTCGGTAATCATCGGCCGCTCTCGATTCCAAGGTTTTCCTTCACCCACTGGTTGTCCATGTTGAGCAGGCTGTAGTCCTTGCGAAGCGGATGGCCATGCCAGTCGTCCGGCATCAGGATGCGGCGTAGGTCAGGATGTTCGTCGAATTCAATGCCGAACATGTCGTACACTTCGCGCTCCAGCCAGTTAGCAGTCGTGTAAACCGAGACAGCGCTCTGCGGCCTGTAGCCATCAGCGATGCGGGTCTTCACACGGACGCGTTCGTTGCGAGCAAAGCTGTAGAGGATGTAGACAAGCTCGAATCGGTTGGCGTTCTCCGGATAGTCGACGGCGGTGACGTCTACCAGGTAATCGAACCCCTCGGCCTTCAACCGGTCGAGCACTGGGACGACGGCCTCCGGCGCGCAAATGACAAAATTCTGGCCAAGATAGGCGCCGAATTCTTCAACCGCCGGACCAAACTGCTGACCGAGCGCAGCAGTAAGCTCGCTCTCCCATGGGGTTGACTGCATAACTGCAGGTGGAGCGGGTGGCTTTGGCGGAGGCGCTGGAGGCTTCGGATTCATAACGAAATCCCTTTTGGAATGAACGCACCTGGGAATGCACGTTCGCTTCCACTCGCACAGCCGTATAAATTCAACAGGTTAGATGTGGAGATCTGCGGCATCTGGTGGGGGAAAGCCCCCATGGTGCGGGTGTGGACACCTAAGGAACCCCGGCCGTAGGTGTGTAATTGGACGCATGCGGGCTCGCTGCCATGAACCGGCCGGAGATCGGTCCCAGGACGTTACAATAAGGACTGCCCCTCCCCCTGAAGTAAGTAACCTAATGTCGGACACTCCCTTCGTACACCTGCACTGCCACACGGACTATTCCCTCCTCGACGGCGCCTGCGAAATCAACCAACTGATGCAGACGGTTGCTGAGTTAAAAATGCCGGCCGTCGCCATGACCGATCACGGTAACCTTTTTGGCGCGGTTGAGTTTTACAACGCAGCCGTGGGCAAGGGCATCAAGCCCGTGATCGGTTGCGAGGTGTACGTCGCCCAGCAGGGAC
>DASQDN010000127.1:0-3595 GCA_035634155.1 Bryobacteraceae bacterium
CGCCGCTTTGAAGAGGGACAACGCCGCAGTCGCCCGGCCGCGGCCGAGGTAGAACTCCGCCAGATTCGATAGGGGCTTGGCGGCTTCTGGACTTTTCGCTTTGCGAAGCGCCGCGGTGGCTCGGTGATAAAGAGGCTCGGCTTCCACGCCGCGATTCTGCAGCCGATATACCTGCGCCAGGTTGTTGAGCGCTATTGCGGTATGGACGTGTTCGCCTCCCAGCTTCTTTTCCCAGATCGAGAGGGCTCGCTGCGCAAGCGGCTCGGCTTCACCATAGCGGCCCTGCTCCAGGTATAGCGGGACGAGTGCCGTCAAGGTGGCGGCAACGTAAGGATGCTCGGATCCATAGGCACGCTCGCGCAGGGCGAGGGCGCGTTCGTGCAGGGGCCCGGTTTCCGCCGATTTGCCGTTGGACTGAAGCGCCGCTGCGTAGGCGTGAAGGCTGTGGCTGATGCGGACGTCGGTCTCCGGCAAGATCTTCTCCGAGATCGCTAGCGCCTTGAGGGCCACGCTTTCTGCTTCGTCCAAACGTCCAGACGCTCGATAAGCTTCCGAGAAGTTCACCAGGCAGCTCACCATCTCGGGACTGTCCACGCCGTGCGCTGTACGAATGTGGCGCTCGGCCTCAACAAACGTCTCGATGGAACGGGCGAATTGACCTGTCTTCCGGTAAAGGGTTGCCAGGTTGCTGAGGGTCACACCGAGCCTACCCGTCTCATCAAGCGCACGCCATTCGTCCAGTGCCTTGAGATACAGGGGCCCCGCAGCGGCGTAGTCGCCCGTCTCGTACAGGTGGGCGGCGAGGTTGTTCAGCGACTGCGCATACCGCGATTTCGAATACATGGACTCGGACAGGGCCTGCTCGTAATGTCTGCGCGCTTCTGCGTAGCTTCCTTCTGCCTGCAGCCGGTTGGCAAGGATCATGCGGCTTGTCCAGGCGTCTTGGCCGAAGGCGAAGGAAACGAGGGTAAAGGCAGCTAGGACCGACGTTTTCATTTGTCGATCATGCGCCGGATGGGAGGCTGCGAGGCAGTAGGGACGGGTTATCTTACCGTCCGAGTCTTACGGTAAGAGAGTGCTAACGCGGTGGAGTGTAGGCCAAACGGCAATCCGCCGCTCGGCGCGTTTTACAGAGACGCATTCCGAGCGGCGGAAGACCCATTCCTGAAGGTTAATCCTTACAGAAGATGATGGTGGCGGCGTTCTTGGCCGGATCGTCGTTCTCGCCGTCCGTCAGACCGCGCCGGGTGGATAAGGACACACTGTACGCGCAGGGCGGCCACGCAGTGGTGTTCACGTTTTGCGTACCGAAGCCACCGCGCGGTGTCGTGCCTCCCGGAAGCGGCGGAGCGGGGCCCGAAGTGCTGACCTGCCAGAAGTCGATCAGTTCGTGGTCCGCTGTGTACTCAATGTCGATGGAGTTGGTGATGCCCGCGCACGGGTTCGGTCCGAGTTGGACGATGTTGAGCTCACCTACTTCACCCCAGTTGTTCACATGCATCTTCGGCAGCTCATTCGTAAACAGGTACGGTCCGTCGTCCGGTCCGTCCAGCGTCTGAGCCTCGAATATGATGCGGATTGTGGTTCCATTCACGGGTGTGGCGGGCGCGGAGCCGGCCACTGCACCGGGGGGCACACCGCCAGGTACGATGGAGTCCGTTTTGAAGCGCAGGAGCGGTCCGAAGAATCCGCCGTCCAAGCTGAACTGGTCCACATGAATCCATCCGTTCGCATCCGGCACAATGATGTGCGCCGGCGGCGCTCCCCAGGTAGGCGGAGGGGCGGGCGGCTGCGGCGTCGGGTCCGGGGTGGCGCCGGAGCCTTGCACGATTACGGATTGGAAGGTCCAATCCATCTGGGTACCGGAAAGGTTCCAGTAGATCAATCTCGCGCCAACCAGTACCGGATAAAGCATTGCGTCGCCGGTAATTGGATTGAGCACGCCCGGTGCGGACGGATGCTCGTAGCGGAAGCGATAGCGCATCGGCTCGGCTGGGTTGAAGGGGTTCACCTTGGGGCAGAAACCCTTCAGCTTGGTATAGCCATGGAAACCCAGTCCCGGCCCGCGATGCCCGAGAGGAGCAGTGGATGTCCGCCCGGTCGCGGCTGAAATGTCGGACTGCACATGGTAATCGCCGACATGCGTGAAGAACGCCGTGTTGAAGGGTGGCTCCTCATCAACATCCACGCACAGCCGGACGCAGAAGCAAGCGCCTGCATTCTCGCGATCCGGCTGGCGGCCGCGCGAGGTCGGCTCGTCGAGCAACACCGTGCCGCCGGATGATACGACCTTGAAATACAGGTCGGGACCGCCGGTCAGTTCAACGTTGATCCAGGGAGAGAACGGCGTTTGCTGGAAATCGCTGGTGGTGTAGTCGATGCGGAATTTACCCGCGCCATCCGTGGTGGCGCTGCCGAGCGCGTCCTGCTGGAACCAGTCTGCGTCGAATGCAGATACCGTGACGTTCGACACCGGTTTGGGCTGATCACCACAGGTGGTGACTTTGCCGCAAATGGTCCAGGCTCCGAACAGTCCGCGCAAATAGCACCAGAAGCGATGCGGGATGCAGTAATCCCACACGAAGGTCAGTCCGTCTTGAGTTTCGCGCCAGCGAGGCTGTAGGACAGTGACGCTGAATTGACGGGGATCGCGCTTGGGAAGCGGCTTGCGATGCGGGACGGTTCCGCAATAAACGTCTACTTCGAAGGCTTCGCCTTTGTAGTTGTCGCGATCGCCGAGCTGGAACTGAAATGACCCGTCTGCGTTGGTGGTGGCTTCCGCGATCAGCATTTTGGTTTTGTGCTTATTCTCGTCCGCGCTCACCAGGCGAAGCGTTTCCTTGGGGTTCGCTACGGCGAGCGCGGTGACATTCGGATTGTCAGCAACTCGGTAAAGCCTTACCTGCACGTTCGACAGCGGCTCGGGGCAATCGGCACAGATGAAGCCGCACAAGCGGCCTCGAAATATGTAGGGCACGTGTTCATCCTCCTGATCAGTCGCCGCTGATGCAGCGCAGTCGAAGGACTAGTGATGTTCCCGAGCCGATCGTTACAAGCCGGAGCTATTTAACGATGGTTGGAGCTGTCGGGTCGGTTGGCTTTACCGGCGTTTGCGGCGACGATTCGTTGGTCGGGAACGTCGGAGGCGTGCCCGGGCGGGCGGGGTCGGGGCGCATGGGATCCGGGTTCATCGGATCGGTAGGCCGCATGTTGGGCGCCGGGTTTGTCGTCGGCGGTGTATCGGCCTTACGCCGCCGTTCACCGGTCTGCTCTTCAGTGACGCTCGTGTCTCGGGTCGCTTTCTTATCGCTCGCGGTGGTAGTGTCTTGAGACGTGCTCTTGTGCGGATCGGATGTCTGTTGTTTGGTGGCTGTCTTATCCGCCTGCTTTTTCGCGGAGGATTTTGTGGACGCTTTGGTTTGTGGCGAGTCCGCGGCGTCAAGCCCGCTCGCGTAGCCCATTGCGATGATCACGGCTGCGATTCGGATGGCTCTCATACAATGCTCCTGGTTTATTCGGTGAGCAAGTAACGGGCCTTCCAGGTAAGGTGATGCGCTTCAACGCTTTGCCTTTGTGTAGCCGCGCATATCTTGCC
>DASQDN010000128.1:0-3340 GCA_035634155.1 Bryobacteraceae bacterium
AGCCTCCGTGCTCAGGTTCATCACCTGACCGAAGACATCGATGATGGTGAGCGATCGGACCTCCATGAACCCCGCACGAAGTGGCCCGAAGTTCAATTGCGCAAGGAGCGAGGTCGCTATCGGTGTGACACTGTTGAACGCCCATGTGTACCAGTTATCGGTGGACGAAGCAACGGCGGCTTTATTGATCGCGGATGTGACAGCATCCCGGGCGCCCATCACCAGGTCCTCCACTACAATCTGTGGAATGAAGCTGCGCAACGTTTGTTGGACGCTGAAGTCGCTCAGCGCCTGTGACATAATTCGCCGGCTGAGGTACGTGTCTTTAATGGCGTCGAGTGTCTTGTCCGCAGGATCGGTAGGGTAGTTTTGCGTATAGTTATCGATCTGCGCCGTCAGGCTAAAGACTGGCTTTTTCGATAAGACTACTGCGCCGGTGTAGGAGGCAGCATTCGCTGCCGTGAAGGTGACCGGCGTTCCATCGGACATCAGATACTGATAGTCGACGGCATCGGAATTGAGTTCGAAGTAACTGACAAGATTGTCCTCGCTGTAGTTCATCAGTCCCGGCGAGGCGTTGTTCCAGTTCAGCGGGCGCACGTTCGCTTCCCACACCAGGAACACAGGAAGGAAAGGATCGAGTCGCGAGGTTGGGAACCCAGGGACCAGCGATTGCGTGTTCCAGCCTACCGGATCAGGAGTCCAGCCGTTCGAGGCGGCATTTGAGAAAGTGACAGAAAGCGCAAGAGGCGCGGCAACGCTCTGCACGGGATTCGCGATGCGGCTATAGCCAGCGGCTCGTATGGCGGCGAAGAGGCCAGGAGCCGGATTGTTCTCCGCCGGGCTTAATCCACCTTGCGCCGATTGTAGAGACAAGACAAATCCGGCGTAGTTCGACACGGCGGGGTTGTTGGTTCCCGCCTGGGCCTTGAGGGCATCCGCACAGACCGAAGCCATTGTGGGAATCAGCAGGTAGGTTTCCGCCGTCAATGCCTGAACATCGGCCTGCATCGGGGTGGCCGGAGTGATTGACGGCACGCCGGCAAGACTCGTCACAGGGATTGTGAAGTTCGATTCGGCCAATCCAATTTCAAGTGAAGAAAGCAACTCAGAGGAGAGGCGTACGGATACTTGGCCGCTGATGGAATTGCGACGGACCGGCTCGATTCTATCTCCCTCCACGACCATCACGGGATCGGCGGGAAGACAGAATGGCGGGGCCGACGTGCAGACGAGTTCGTAGTCGGCGAACGGAAGGAGCGCTTGCACAACGGACGTGTACTGGGTGTACAGCGCGTTTGCAAGGTCGGAACCCGCCGCCGGCGCAGTGATTCCAGTGATGCGCCCAGTAATGCTGTCCTGTTGATAGGTGATGATTCCAGCGGCCTGCCCAGCCTGAATCACAGCGTTCACCTCTCCCCCTCCGGACGAAGCGAGGAAGTTCTGAATCTGCGCCCGGGTCACATAGGTGTCGTCAAGCTGAGGAACGTACAGTTTGACGTAGCGGATCCAGTCCATGAAGAGCTGCTTGCGCATTGCATCGAGCGCGGCTCGGGCCTGGTCATAGTTCTTCTGCGCCTGATTGAGGAGATACAGGCGTTCGGCGAGGTCCAGAGGAAGACCTACTTCCGTATCGACGTCGTCTGATGATCCCTTCGCTCGTACCATCCACAACTGGCCGCCTGATAGTGTGGTGAATGCACGCGAGTGCATCGCCTCATCGAGCGCAATGAGTTTGTTGTTCTGACCCTCCAGACCATGCAGCAGACCCAGTTGCAATGCGTCCAGCAGATACTCGTAATTCTTTAAGACATCGGGATCGTTGTTGTTGTTTCCCATGTCCTTCTTGAGCAAAGCGGATAATGCTTCAACGGTGCTGTTGCCGACCGCGAGTTCTACGGTGTCCGTCCAGGTTCCGCTGGGCTGTGTCGGCGCGTCAGGGTTGTTCAGAAAGTATATGCTACTCGCGTTCTGCAGCATGTTCCAAACCACCTCTTGAATTACACCCGAGCAAATCGTTCCGGTAGGCACGGTCAGCGTAGCAATGGTTTGGTCACCGTTGAGAGTGAACTGGATGTCGCTAGGGTTGAAGATCCACGAGGGCGCTATGGCCCCTGCGATGGACACAAAGAACTCGGTCGGCGTTTTTGCAATGTCAAGGCCAAGAGTCTTTTGTTGGGCTACGTAGTCGTTGTACTGCGATGTCACGGGGGCAGCGATGCCGCTGAGCGGGTCGAACTCTTGCTCGTTTATCCACCCGGTCACTTGATACGACACTTTGAACTGAATCGGAGAACTGGAAGAGATCGCCTGGTAGATCTGCGTGTTATCCGAGAAGTTGTCCCAGAATCCGAAGACGCTGCAGCATTCGGGATAGAACGACGAGAAGCCCGGGCCCACAAAACCAATCGAAGTCAGATACAGTGGATTGCCGTCTGAGCCTCTGTAGTAGGAGAGAAACTGGTTGGGCTGCTCTGAAGCGGGATCCCACTGGTCATAGTCTAGGACTCGGCCCATGTATAGAAAAGGCTGGGTTCCGGGCGCGGGATTGGTCGGCAGCGGAACCGACACGGCCGGCCGCCCGGCGTCCGGTAAGTCACTCGATATGTAGTCACTCTCAATGAGGAAGGCTTTCGGTATGACAGCACCCCATTGCTGAGTCCCGGCATCGAACATGCTGAGATACCGGATGACCAGCCAGCGATTTGGCGCGTGCGGAAACACGACGGCTCCCGCGCCGCCGGCCTGTGTATCGGAGGCAGGCTGCGCGCCGCGACGGAAATAATCGGGGAGTTCCCAGTGGATGTGAATCCCGGTCTTAAGCGGATTCGCGGGTCCTTGTGTCCCATTCAGCGGTTGGTAAATCGTGTCACCGGTACTCGCGTCTTTCGAGCCAGGTTGCCAGGGAAGCTGTTCGAAGACCGCGGTTCGTCCCCTGAATCCATTGACGATATTGCTCTCGTCATTCTGGCTTACGCGGATGGCAGCGATGTTGATGGGGAGGATTGCGTTCATGCCTGGGATGCTCTCTTGACGAAGCTGACCATGCCTACACCCTGAGTCATCTCGAAGCCCATCTGCGCCGCGTCGAGTTGTGTCAGCGGCGGACTGAAACTTGCGATGTAGGCGGCCAGCGCGCCGATGCGCATGGTGCGGGGAGATACGCTGCGGAACATGCTACCGACTGGCTCGGATTGCGCCGTAGGGTTCAGAGTGACGTTGCCACTGCCATCTGTCGAGAAGGTGTGAATCTCTTTCGAAGCAGTGACGGACCCATTGTTATACGCATACTGATCGATGCCATAGTGCAGGCCTTCGGGTGGTTCGTGAATATCGGCTT